>CAVSWO010000001.1:0-135050 GCA_963731735.1 Candidatus Kerfeldbacteria bacterium
CTTTGCCGAGTTTAATACGGGACAAACCGCGAGTGATTTTTCGGGTGACGAACGTCTCGCCGCGTCGGGGGGATTCATGATTGAAGAGAATGCCGTTGCAGGCGAACAAGTTATAACTTTCTCGAAAATTTACGGTAATCCAATAACCGTAGACTTTCGCTACTCCGTACGGACTGCGAGGATGAAATGGCGTTTTCTCAGTTTGGGGAATTTCAGCTACTTTTCCAAACATCTCGCTCGATGACGCTTGGTAGAATTTTGATCTTGATGTGTGAATCTCGGATTGCTTCGAGCAGTCGCGTTACACCAAGCGCGTCAGTATCACCGGTGTATTCCGGCATATCAAAACTCACTCGGACATGACTTTGGGCGCCGAGATTATAGATTTCATCCGGAACAATTTTCTCGATGATCCGAACCAGGTTAGAAGAATCCGTTAAGTCCCCGTAGTGGAGATGCAGGCGGGCGCTTGATTCGTGTGGATCTTGGTAAATGGCATCAAGACGGCTTGTGTTAAAGGTCGACGAACGGCGAATGATGCCGTGAACCTCATATCCTTTTTCCAGCAGTAACTCAGCTAGGTAGGAACCGTCTTGTCCGGTAATTCCAGTAATGAGTGCTTTTTTCATGAAATTCTATGCAATCTAGAACTGAAATATTATAACTATTAGGACCAATCATGTCAAAGACCTCCCACGAAGGCAATACAAGTGATATACTAACTTGGTATATGCACCGATTGCGAGAATTTGAGCGTGAGATTGTTTGGGTCAGAATAATAAAAATAGTAGTTGTTTTAGCGCCCGTACTGATTGGGTTCATGATCCTCAACCACCGATATGTACTCACGCCGAGCCTGACTTACACATATAAGCCGGGTGGTAGGGTCGGAGTTATCGGTCCGGAACAACCAGAGTCGCTGCTTCAGACGGCTGATACGCAACTAAAATGGAAGCTTTCAACAGAGACCCTTCCGATGCATGTTCGCATTCCGCGTATTTTGGAAACAGTGGATGTGCGATTACGACTTGACCCTGGCACTCAACCCTACGCATCTTTTACAGCGAAGGGAAAAAACGGGATTGATCAAACTTCAATTCTTTATGCTGAGGGATTGGAGAATCTTGACTGGAAAGCAATCCAAGAGAACGGCCTCACTCTTTGGCAACGCAATGCGCAGGGCGCATATGCAAGTATTCAAAAATTTTTGGCCGATCCGCCCGATCCAACGCAAATCGCGGTTGCGGGCATCGATCGCATGGCTTTTTCAAAACCCGTCTTTGGTCAGACAGGTGCCAATACAACAACGGTCGCACATGATATACGCGGTTCGCATGCATTATATACATTTGTTGAGAATGGAAGTTTGTCGGTTCACATGCAAAAAATTGACCTTAATCGCGTACCGGGCCAAGATACACTGGTTATTCGGGTATATCGCGTAAGTACAGATTTGCAAGAGAATCCGGTACCGGTCGCGATCTCAAAAGTTCAGGATGATGGGGACGCGAAGGACAGTGATCACCATGGAGACCCGCAACCGGTTGATTTTGTTGTCGATAATCTTCAGACGGGGATTTATCGGATTGAACTCGATACCAGCGAGGATGTACTCATTAGGGACCTAGCGGTTAATCAAGCATATCTGGCATTTGATCGGCGAGTGTTTCTGGCCGAAGGGCCAACCTATGGAACAGATTTTGACCCGGTTTCACTCGCCACGAATGGATCCCAGGTTTCGGTGGCGGCGGTGCATGATGTCGGAAAACAAAAAATTAGCATTGGGTCTCATACGTTGGTGCTGAAAGATCTAAAAGTTGATGAAACCGCAACTGAATTAGTCGGTACCACTCATTTTCGCTTAAATCGCGGTGATGTAATTGTGCAATCAGATGGCCTGATTGAAATTGATGACGCAAAATTACTTTCAGCCGGTGCCAAATCACTCGATGTTACTGGTCCTAAATTGCGATTAAAAAACATAGATTATGTTTTGGCCCGATACGTGACTCACGCTAACGGGTCTATAGAATTTGATCAAAAGTATGATGTTAACGAGTTAGAATTATTTACTAACGATCTCAAATTTGTCCTGTATACGCCAAACTTGGTTTCGGGGAATTTTACCTTGGGTTTCAAAGATTTTAAAGTCCGTTTACAACGTGGACCATTTCCGTGGTCAAAGATTCCGGAAAAAATTGGTAAGGTATTAGGACGAAAATGAGAAGAGTTACTGTATCTTTTCCATGGCCTTTATCTCCAGCGGCAACGCGAGAAATTTTTTCATTTAGCTTTACGACGGCGCTGGTAACGTATTTATTGCTGTATCTCGTTGAAAGTCTTTCCCCGGGGGCAGTCAGTCGATACTATAATCTAGACCATTTTCTCTGGGTAACCATTATTTTGGGAGTCATTTCCAGTTTCTGGCCAGCCACTGTACAGAATGCGCGTGAGGATTCGAAACCGGATTGGAAGGATTACCTGTGGATAGTAGTGCTGGCGCTGGGATCTGGAGCCGTGATCTATAGTAAATCACAGGATCTTGGACTGATGGCGAAAATTATTGCTCCACTCGGAGCTTTGATTGTATTCGGTATGGCACTTCTGGTCTATTTTGATCGTTCAGAAGACTCATCTTGACTATTTAGTACGAAGATACTAGGGTTGATTCGGACAGGGTGAATTCTATGGTTTGGACTCCATGGAGCAAGGAGGTTCACATGCCGAAGCCTGGCCATAACCGCCGTAAGAAAAACACTGGGCCCAGACCTAGGAACAAAGGTCGAGCGACTGATCAGCAACTCTCAGAGCTCATTCAACTTCTCAAGAAGCACCGCATTCACGGCCAACTCAAGTTCCGTCCCAACCGCGCCCTCTCACAAGAGTGAGGGGGCGTACTTTTTTCGTGGTATAGGGGAGAAGGAATAGATTTTTATTCGTGTGATTCAGTCAAGGATTGGCTAATTCACCTTGTTTGAAGAAAGAGTATTTTTTTGGTAGATTGAACTCAAATAATCTCATGCAAGCCCAAATATTTTCCCGCAAGAACCTGTACATTTGGTTTGGATTGGCAGTCTGGATCGTACTCGCGGGTTGGGCCAGCCTCCAGCCGAGTACCCAAGGATCGCCCGATGAAGCGGCGAACGCCTACTTCACCCGGCAAGTCGCCGCCAACGGTCAACTCGAAGTTGACGCCGCCACCCAGTTTACATTGACCGCTGACCAGCTGGCGTACTGGCACCCGCGGAGTATCCGGGCCGCCGGGACCAACCTACAATTATTGAGTTTTCCGGGCTTACCGCTGGCTGGGGGATTGATTGATCGCTTGCTGGGCAGGGACCTAGACCGCCTGCTGACGCCCTTCCTCGCGCTGTTTGGGCTATTTGCCCTCTACCGGATTCTGCGTCGATTCTGGAGCTCCTGGTGGGCTTGGCTGGGCACGGCTCTGGTGGCCCTGCATCCGGTCTGGTGGGAATTTACGACCTTGCCGTATTTTCACAATGGCGCCTTCGCGGCGCTGCTGATCGTGACCGGTTGGCGATTGATGCGGCTGTGGGATTCCCATCGATCAGTCGATGCGGTCTGGACCGGTCTGGCGTTTGGAGCGGCTTTGTTTTTTCGTCCGGTCGAAGTGCTGTGGACGGGGCCGCTGCTGGCGATCGTCCTGCTGGCCCAACGTCAATGGAAGAATTTGGCTCTGACGACACTTATCACCCTGGTGGTCCAGCTGGCCTGGTGGGTACCCGGTTGGGCGACGTACGGACCCTCGCTGGGGGCCGGGTATTCCTCGGCGGTGGTCAGTCAAGCTGGTTCGGTCGTTACCCGCTCTTCCGCGACGCTGTGGTCTATCCTGACGCCTCCCGGCGGCTGGTCGTGGCACTGGCTGAGTTCAACCGGCTGGTACCTCGGGATGCTGCTGCCGAGTTGGACGCTGGCGGCCTTGGTGGGATTTGTCTTTTACCTGAAACGCATCTGGCCGCAGCGCGGCAAGGTCTTGAAGATTAGCCTGGTAACCATCTTTGTAGTGTTTCCGCTGGTTTACTATGGCAGCTGGGATCTCTATCCGCTGGAGGCGCCGGGTACCGTCGGAGCGCTGGCCTCCTACGCGCGCTATTGGATTCCGTTGTACGTGGCGATGGTGGTCGGGGTACTCTGGTTCTTGAAGCGGTTGCGGAAGCAACCGGTCCTGCTGGCCTTGGCGATGACCGGACTGTGCGTCAGCCAAGTGACCGCGATAATCTGGCACCCGAACTCCGGCCTGCTGCATCGTCTCGATCAAGATCGAATGCAAGTTACGAAACGCCAAGCCGTGCTCGAGCAAACCCCGGCCGACGCCGCCATCATTGCCGGGCACATGGATAAAGTGCTGTTTCCTGATCGCATCGTGGCTTTCCGTTTGCCTTCGACCGAGGCTGCCTGGGCGGCGGTTGAGAGCCTAGCCGGCACCCGACCGGTGTATGTCTACGGTACGCCGCGGCAGTATGATTCGGAAAATCTCGAAACCCAATTACGAACGCATCACCTGTCGCTTGGTCCACGCGCCGCCATCGGTTCCGATTCGCTCTGGGAGGTGCGACCGTTATGATTGGACGCTGGATTGCCGGATTGAGTTTGGTGGGCTGGCTGATGGTGGCCGGTCTCGTGGTGCAGCATGCAGCGGCCTTGACCGGCACCACCACCCTGCGGTGGACCAATCTGACCCGCCCAACCCCGGCCATCAGCTGGGGCGCGATTCCGGAGACGGAGTCGGGTCGAGTGATCATCAGTGCGGGACACGAACCAGGGTTTCGGGTCCGCTTGCCGCGCGGATTTGTTTCGGGGACGGTCAGCGTTCAAGCTGACCAAACAATCCCGGCCGGGCTGTCGCTGACCGCCGAGGCGCTCCCGACCGCTCAGTCGCCGGCCAGTACCATCCAAGGGTCGGTGCTGCAGCTGTCGGTCGATTGGCGCTCACTGGTGGCGCGCGGGCATGATTTTGTTTTCACCTTGCATAATCCAAGCGATCAGCCGGTCAAACTTTCGGCTATCACCATCACACTTCAACGATGAACCGCGACGCGCCACTCGAACTGACCTTCGCCATCAACCTACTGGGTTGGTGCGCGATCGTAACGTTGGAAGCCATCCGCCCGGGTTTGGTGGCTGATGCGCTCAATCTCCACTGGTTGGTACTGGGGAGCGTGGTGGTGACGCTGGCGGCTTATGCGGCGGGTTCGTTCCAGGCGACTTCGCGCAGCGATCCGTCGGATGGATCGAACGTCACAAATCGCTGACGGCTGAGGTCCACCAGCATCACCCGGGTTTGCGGGGAGAGGGGATAGTGGAAAGCGGTACCCTGTCCTTGGCGGACGCTGAGGCTGCGGATGATTACCTGATCTGCATCGGCGGTCAGCAGTAAATGTTTCGGTTCAAGCCAGACCGCCTGCTGGTAGCTGCTGGGTGTGCGTTCAACCAGGGCCACCTGCCCGTTGATAGAGGTTTGGAAATCTACCCCGTTGAACCACAGCGGCGCTTGGCTGCCCGGTTCCCAGTACAGCCGATCGAGCCGGCCGAAATCGATTTGATGGAGTTGATTAGTGAGGCTGGTATAGCTCAACCAACGCGTGTCCCGGGAAGAATTTTCTCGCACCACCAATTCCGGGGCCGGGACAAATTGCCAATCACCATCCAGCGTGGTTACCAGTGTGGGTTGGCTGTTGCCGGTGCCGGTCAGGCGATAGAGCTGGGTTTGGTCGGCGGTTTGACTGGTATACCAGACCGCATCTTGGTCGGCGCTGAGTGACGTGGCGGCGGCAATCGGCTGGACGGTTTGGGCATAGGCGTCGTACTGATTGAGTTGTCCGGCCTGCAACCCGAACCAGACATTGTCCGAGTCGGCGCTCCAGCCTAGCTGGTCCAGCGGTGGCAAGCTCCAGCTGGCCGCCGATTGCCCGGTCGGAAAGACGGCGGTTTCGGTCTCCGACTGAAGAATTGTCAGTTGCGCGTGCGGACTCTCCCGAATGGTTTGGGGCTGGAAGGCGGTTACCAGGCGCGACCCGGCCGTCGGCCAGAGTTGCTGCGTTTGCCAACTTGATTCGGACGGGCGGGTCAGGCCGTAGACATGCTGGTGCGCCGCATCGGTCAACGCCGCCGTCAGATCAGACCCGAGCAGGGTAGTTTTCGGGAGCGTGGGATACAGATGGACCGGCCCGATGACGGTGGCCACATTCGGCTGGACGGCAATCACATGTTGCCAGCTCGTATAGCCGGCTCGCACCAGTTCCAACTGGTAGGAACCAGGCGCCAAGCCGGCCATCCGCTTGGGAGTTTGACCCTGAACCACGCCGTTGAGCCGGACGATGGCTCGAGGATCGGCCTGGACAACAATCAAGCCCGTCTTGGTAATGCCGATCGACGGTTGCCAGCGATACCCAAAGGTGGCCGCCAACACCAGCGGCGCCGCAATCGCAAACACCACAAAGGCCAAAATATAGACTATCCGACGTCGAACCAGGCTCATGACTTTGACGGTCCGACCACGACCCGATACACTACGGTGCAGGCGCGCATATAGCCGCAGTCTACCATGTCTGTATGAGTCACACCAAGCTATCGGAATACGTGATTGAAGGCGGCCATCCGTTATCCGGAACGATTGCGGTTCGAGGCGCGAAAAACGCGGCCTCGAAAATTTTATTGGCCACCATGCTCTCCGATCAGCCGTCGGTGATTACCCAGGTGCCGCTGTCTGGGGAAACTGATATCGCCGCTGAATTGATTGAGCAAATCGGCGGACGAGTTGACCGTCACGAACATACCTGGACGGTTTGCACGTCCCGGGTCCAGGCCAATAACTTACCGCCCCAAACCCGAAAAAATCGTTTACCAATCTTGACCCTCGGCCCGCTCCTCCAGCGGACCGGTCAAGCCGAAATCCCGATGGTCGGCGGAGATGCAATTGGACCGCGGCCCGTTAATTTTCACATTGATGCGCTGCGAGCCATGGGGGCGACGGTCCGGTTGGAGCAAGACCGATTGCGGGCCGAGACTCGCGGACTGCGCGGCGCCACGATTCGACTGCCATACCCAAGCGTCGGGGCGACCGAATCGATCGCGTTAACGGCGGTCTTGGCCGAAGGGCGGACGGTGATTGAGAATGCGGCGGTTGAACCCGAAGTTCAAGATTTATTGCAGATGTTGCAGATGATGGGCGCCATGATTGAATTACGTCCCAATCGCCGGGTGGTGATTGACGGTGTTCGACGCCTGGATGGGGCTCAGTATCGGGTGATGCCGGATCGGATCGAAGCGGCTTCGTTTGCCTGCCTGGCGCTGGCGACGCAGGGAGACTTGGTGGTTGAACACGCGCGGCAAGCCGATTTGTTCACATTTTTAACAACCATTCGACGCTTGCATGGGCGCTATGAAATCGACGACCAAGGAATTCGTTTTTTCGCGCCCGAACCCTTACACGGCGTGATTGTTGAAACCGATACGCATCCGGGTTTTATGACTGACTGGCAACAACCGCTGGTCACCGTTTTAACCCAGGCCCAGGGGGAATCGATCATGCACGAAACGGTGTATGAAGATCGTTTTGGGTATACCAACGTGTTGAATCGAATGGGTGCCCGGATCGAAGTTTCGGATGCCTGCCTCGGGACCCTGCCGTGTCGGTTTGCCGGCCACGGGCACCAACACAGCGCGCGGATTCTCGGCCCGACAAAGCTCCATGGCACGACAATCGCCATCCCGGACATTCGGGCCGGCATGGCCCAGGTGATCGCCGCCCTGACGGCCGAAGGCACGTCGCGATTGACTGGCCTGGAACATTTGGATCGGGGCTACGAACAACTTGACCAACGACTCCAGGCAGTTGGCGCTCGTCTCCAGCGGACAGAACGTGTATACTAGCCCTATGGCCCTCCGACCGCGATTCCTGACGTTGATGCTTGGTCTGTTTTTCCTATCCGCCGGATTTGGGCTGGGAGTCTGGTCCAGCTCGCCCACCGCCCCGCCGGCGGCCGCCGAGTTGGCAAATACCGTGGCCAATATTCGCACCCGCGATCAATCCGGCTGGACCACCTTTCAACGCGTCTGGAATGAAGTTCACGCCACCTACTTGCGGCGTTCGGTCAAGGACCAGACGCTTGTTGATGGCGCAACCAAGGGGCTGGTTGAAGCCCTGGGCGACCCCTATTCGGTCTATTTGACCAAAAGCGAATCCCAGGACTTTCAGGCTGAAATTGAAGGTTCATTTGAGGGAGTTGGGATGGAAATCAGCGTGAAAAATAATGTCTTAACGATTATTGCGCCCTTACCTGGCAGTCCGGCCGAGCAAGCCGGAGTCAAACCCGGGGATGTGATCACCGCCATTGGCGATCAAGACGCCTCGGCCATGTCACTCGATCAGGCGGTCCAAAAAATCCGCGGTCAGGCCGGTACACAAGTCACCATCACGGTTGCTCGCGGTGACCAAAGCCTGGATCTGACCATGACCCGCGACACTATCAAGGTCGATTCTGTCCAGAGCCATGTCGAAACGGTGGGTGACACCAAACTCGGCTATATCCAAATCAGTCAATTCTCTTCCGACACCGCAAAATTATTCCAGCAGGCGGTGCAAAATTTACTGGGCCAATCGGTCAGCGGGTTGATCCTGGATTTACGGAACGATCCGGGCGGACTGCTTGACCAAGCGGTCGCGGTCGGCAAAAAATTTATCCCGTCCGGACCAATCGTCAAAGAAGTCGATCGCAACGGAAAAATTACCACCCTGGATGCCGATAATACGGCTACGCTGACCAAGATTCCGACCGTGGTGTTGATCAACGGTGGATCGGCCTCGGCGGCTGAAATATTGGCGGGCGCGCTGCAGGACTACGGCCAGGCCACCATCATCGGTGAAACCTCATTTGGGAAAGGGACGGTCCAAGATTTTCAGACCCTGCCGGACGGATCGAGCCTAAAACTCACGGTGGCCGAATGGCAAACGCCGCATGGTCGTTCGATCCAAGATAACGGGATCACGCCGGATATTGCAGTAAAAAATTCAGACGATCCCCAAGCGACGGACGCGCAGCTCGACCGCGCAAAACAGGAACTCACCCAATGAAGATCGTCCTGACCAAACGGCACCCAACGCTTGGCCAGCCCGGTCAAATTGTCGAGGTGGCGGATGCGTTTGCGCGGAATTTTTTACTGCCCAAGGGATGGGCGACGGTGGCTACGACCGAACGGATTGCGCAGACGGCGGCCAATCAGCAGCAGCGGGCCAAATCAGCCGAGCGTCAACGGCAGCAGTGGCGAGCCGCGGCTGCACAGGTCCAGGCGGCCGTCATACCGATGACTGCGGCGGCCAGTCCGACCGGAAAATTGTTTGCCGCCCTCAAGACGGCGGATTTGATGTCGGCCGCGGCGGCGCAGGGGCTGACCCTCTCGGACGCCGCCCTGGAACCCGATCACTGGAAGACGACCGGCCGGCACCAGGTCGCGGCCGTCTGGCCGGATGGTTCGCAAGCCCAATTTACGCTGGAGGTAACGGATGGCTAAATCCACTCGGTATGTTTTTGTGATGGGCGGCGTCTTGTCAGGTCTCGGCAAGGGGATTGCCGTATCTTCCATCGGCCGATTGCTCAGCAGTCTCGGTTATCGGGTCTCGGCCATGAAAATTGATCCGTATATTAATGTTGACGCCGGCACCATGAACCCGACCGAGCATGGTGAAGTCTTTGTGACCCAGGATGGCCTCGAAACTGATCAGGACATTGGCAACTACGAACGCTTCCTGGATACGGCCCTGACCCGTGACAGTTACATGACCACCGGGCAAGTCTACCTGTCAGTGATTGAGCGTGAACGGGCTTTGCAGTATCGGGGAAAATGCGTCGAAGTCGTTCCGCATGTGCCGGAGGAGGTGATCCGTCGGATCGAACGGGCGGCCGCGAAGAACCGGGCCGAAATCCAATTGGTCGAAATCGGCGGTACGGTCGGCGAGTATCAAAATCTCCTGTTTCTGGAAGCCGCCCGGATGATGCATTTACGCCAACCGGGACTGGTTCAATTTATTCTGGTCAGTTATTTACCAATCCCGTCGCCGCTGGGGGAGATGAAAACCAAGCCGACACAATACGCCACCCGGACCCTCAATTCAGCCGGCATCCAGCCCGACTTTATCCTCGGCCGGTCGGCCCAGCCGCTGGATCAGCCCCGCAAAGAGCGGCTATCAATTTTTTGCAATATGCATCCCGGCGATATCATTTCGGCGCCGGATGTCAAAACGATTTACGAAGTCCCGTTGAATTTCGCCAAGGAGCGGCTGGCCGAAAAAATCCTGCAGAAATTTGGCTTGCAGCCACGAACCAAGGACATGGTAGCATGGCGGCGCTTCGTCCGGCGCGCCAAGAAACCAACGGGCCAGCTCCGGATCGGCCTGGTCGGCAAATATTTTCAAACCGGAAGCTTTACCTTGGCGGATTCTTACGTCTCGGTGATTGAGGCCATCAAGCATGCCGCCTGGTCGCTTGGGCTACAACCCGAATTGACGTGGCTGAATGCTGAACAATTCGAACGGCATCCGGCTCGGGTCAAGCAGCTGGCGGATTTTGACGGCGTGATTGTGCCCGGTGGGTTCGGTCGCCGCGGCGTGGAAGGTATCATCACCGCCATTGAATATTGCCGAATCCAGCGGGTGCCATACTTGGGATTATGTTACGGCTTGCAATTGGCGGCCGTAGAATTTGCCCGTCACGTCCTCAAAAAATCACGCGCCCATACCACCGAAGTCAATCCAAAAACGCCTGATCCGGTCGTCGATGTCATGCCTGAGCAAGCCGAGCATGTTGACCGGCAAACGCTGGGCGGGACGATGCGGCTGGGGACCTACCGCTGTCAGCTCACGGCCGGGACGCGCGTGGCGGACGCCTACGGCGTTCGGGTGATCGGTGAGCGACATCGCCATCGCTACGAGTTCAATAATTCCTACCGACAAAAATTTTCCGAGGCCGGCATGGTGGTGGCCGGTCGCGAACCGCAGCGCGGATTAGTCGAAATCTTGGAGGTCCGCGATCATCCGTGGTTCGTCGGGACGCAGTTTCATCCGGAATTTCTTTCGCACCCGCTCAAACCACACCCGCTGTTTGTCGGCTTTTTGCGAGCCGCAAAAAAACGGCTGGCCAGCCGTCAGTCCGGTCAACACCTTAAGCAGGTTAGCGAACGTGTACCACCCGCCGCATCACGCGCCGGCCGTCGTAGCGGAGCTTCGACTTCCGTTCAAAAGCCACCACGCCGTTCGCGGTCGCGAACAACGTATCGTCGCCGCCGCGCTGGACATTCTGACCCGGAATAAACCGGGCGCCGCGTTGGCGGACTAAAATATTACCGGCTTTGGCGCGCTGGCCGGCAAAGAGTTTGACGCCGAGTCGTTTGCTTTGGGAATCGCGGCCAAGATTTGTGGAGCCGCCGGATTTAGTATGGGCCATAGGTCAGAAATTGCTCAGCCAGTGTACAGATTCCCGGCTAGCCTGTCAAGTCTAGGAGCTGGGGCTGCTGGCGGCTGGAAAAATATTGGCTGAAACCGCCGGAATTTTCGAAAAACTTTTCGGCGCGGCCAGGGCTTGATTGAACGAATCGAGCTTAGCTTGATTGACTTCGGTCTGGCGGGCTGCCACGAAAGCGCTATCCAGCGTTTGATCGAAGACCAGACTTTGCATCTCCCAGGCCATCCAGGCCAACAACAGTAAACCGACCACGACTGCCAAGGCGTTCGGTCGACGATTGAGAAGTTGTTTCAGTAGGCGCATAGGTTTATTGCCAAATAGTCGTCGCGTTGACTGACGCGGTAATCGCTGAATCGGCGCCTGGTTGGAGGGTCACCGATTGGATGGCGATCAACGGCTGCGTCGTTTGAATGGCTCGCAGACTGTCCAGCACATCCGACAGCGCACCGCTGATGCTGAGGACTACGGTCCGGGCCACCGGTTGGGTACCGGGTACCACGTCCGCCACGTTTGAAAGTTCAACCGTCACGTGATGGGCCGGGCCAAAGCTGTCCCAACGCGTAAAAAATGACTCTTCATCAGCAAATTTCCAAATTTGGGAATTCAGGTCCTGTTGCTGTTGACTCAAGGTGGTTAACTGGCGTTTCAACGCTTGAAGATTCATTTGCTGATCGGACACGTAGGCGGCGTTGGCCCGGGTGTTATCAATTGAGGTTCGTAAGGTTTGTAAACCCGGAAGTTGGATGATAAAAAATGCAAACAATCCAACCACGGCCAGACCACCGATGCCGGCGAGCCCAATCATCAGAGATTGTTGACGGGAAATTTTCATGAGGCTGGAGGGGTTTGAAAAGTGGCGGTGTAGTGAAACGGCAACGCTTCTCGGCGACTGGCCTGTGAATCGGTTTGGACATTTTTCAGGTGCGGCTCTTGCTTCAGCAACGTGTCCAAACTGATAAAATCCGCTCGAGTTTGGGCCGTCCCGCTATAGCTGATATCACCGGCCAGATTGAGGGTCAGTTGCTCGAGCGTGACGTTGGCGGGGAGGAGGTTCAAAGCGGTGGCGATATCGCCGGCCCAATCACGATTGGTGGGCAGGGCGGTGGCCAGCGGGGTAATGGTGTTATTCAGCGTGCGAATTTGGTTGGTGATTGTTCCAATCTCCGAATTGGCTGATTGGCGCTGCAATTGCTCAAGCGATTGCTGGGCTGACGATTGTTTTCGGACCAGCCACTGATCGGCGGCCACGGCCAAGCCGTTGCCCACGAGCACAAAAATGACGACCAGGCTGATCACCTTTCGCCACCGTAAAACAGTCGCCCGTTGGCGTAGGGCCTGTTTCCGCTCGGGGGGTAACAGATTTAGCCGGATCATAGCGTTCCCTCAAAATTACTGAGTGCCAAACCGAAGGCGGTGGCATAGGTAAAACCAATCGACGGATCAAGATCATGGTCGTGTTGCCGGAGTTCTTCAGTAATCCAGGACGGCTGAATCGTGACCGGTCGCTTGAGTCGCGCCTGGAGTTCCTGATCTATCATCCGCATCTGGGCGCCGCTGCCGGTGAGAAAAATCTGTTCAATCGGTTGATGACTGGTAACATGTTCATGATAAAACGTTTCAACCTCAGCGATTTTTTCAACCAAGTTGTCTAAAAATGGAGCCAGGACGGTCCGCAGCATGCCTTTCCCGCGGTTTGGATCCAAGCCAAAAATTTGTTTGGCTCGTTCGGCTTGTTCTTCGGTAATGTGCAGCTGTTCGGCGATAAATTTGTTCAATTCCGTGCCGGCATACCGGACGGTGGCTGAGAAAAGCACGAAGCCATGTTGAACCAAAATCAAAGTGGAACGGGTTCGGCCGAGATCAAGGATAATCGTGGCGTGATCATGAATCGGTTTACGAAGGGTGCCGCGGGCAATGGCCACCGATTCAATTTCAATTCCCAAAGGCTCGATGTTACTTTCTTCCAGCACCGACAGATAGCCTTCCACAAAAGTTTTTGGAGCCGCTCCAATCAGGACCGAAGTATGTTCGTCAGCTTGGCCGGTGTGGACCGATTGCCAGTCGAAATAGACTTCGTCCCAGGCATACGGCAGGTGATGCATGGCTTCATCTTTGACGGCCTGGGAGAGACCATCGGCTCGGTTGTTCGGAATTTCAATCAATTTCAAAAAGGTGTGACGTTCGGGCAGTGAGACATAGGCCTCATGGTTCTTGATGCCGGCCGCCTTGAGTAACTGCTGCAAGAGGCGACTGACGCCTTTTGGATCGTGAATATCACCATCTTCGATCAGGCCGGACGGAACCGGTATTTCGCCCCGAATCGGCAAATACATACTCCGTCCCCGCCGCGTCAAGAGGGCCAGGCGGATCCAAGCGTCACTGATGTCGAGTCCAAAAGCCGGATGCATAGGTTAGTTAATTTGATCGGACAGCGAATAAATCGGCAACAAAATTGCCAGCGCCATGCCGGCCACGCCGGCTCCGAGGACCAGCAACAGGATTGGTTCAATAATCGTTGAAAGGTTTGACATGGTTTGATCAACTTCTTCCTCAAAAAAGACCGCCAATTCACCGGAGACTTCATCTAAGGTTCCGCTTTCTTCCCCGACGTTGATCATTTGTTCGACCAGCGGGGGATAGAGGGCTGGGTATTGGCTCAGGACTTTACTAATGGTCGCCCCGCTGCGCAAGGCTTGGGCGGCTTGCTCCATCGATGCGCTATAGTGGGCGCTGCTCATGGTGCGGGAAATGATTTGGAAAGATTGAATAATCGGAATATCGGTTGAAAGCATCGAGCTTAAGCTTCGGGTAAACCGCGCCAGGTTTATTTTTTTAACTATCGGTCCGGCTACGGGCGCATGCAATAACAGGCTGTCGTAGAGCTGGCGGCCCCGCGGTTGGCGACCGAACCAGATCAGCAATACAACCAAGCCGATCAATCCTAGGCCAATCCAGATGCCCTGATGAATCAAGGTGTCGCTCAGCCAAATCAGAATGCGGGTCGGGAGCGGGAGCTGCGCGTTATTCTGTTGAAAAACCTCGAGCAATTTTGGGACCACAAAGGTAATCATGGCCACCCCGGCGCCGATCATGGCCACGATCACGACTATCGGATAGGTCATGGCTCCCTTGACCTTACTGACCAAGGCGTGATCTTTCTTCATTTGGACCGTCAAGTTTTTTAAGACCTCGTCGAGTTTTCCGCTGGATTCGCCGGCCGCGATCATATTCACAAACAGTTCCGGAAAAATTTTCGGATGTTTTTTCAAGGCTTGGGAAAAATTCGTGCCGGCCTCAAGATCACTCTGCAAGGTCAGCAGCACTTTTTTAAAATATTTATGGCTGGTTTGAATCGCCAAGACGCCCATTGCCCGGCCGATCGAGAAACCGCCACGTAACATGACGCCTAAATTTTGCGTAAAGAAAATCTTTTGCACAACCGGCACGCCCTGCAGTCGCTCAAACCAGGAATTCAAATCTCGTTTACTCAAATCCGTGACACTCGAAGAGGTCAGGGTCAACTGCTGCTGAGCCTTTAATCCGGCCGCCAAATCTTTTTCGTTGGCAGCCACCAGATTGCCTTTGATGATTTTCCCAGCGGTGTTTTTAGCGGTGTATTGGTAGACCGGCATGGATTATTCCTTGGTAACCCGGATAACTTCTTCAATCGTAGTCACGCCGGCCTTGGCCTTCAAGAATCCATCTTGGATTAAGGTGACCATGCCGTTCTTGATGGCCACCGCCTGCAAGTCGATGGCGGTCCCGTGTTCGAGAATCGTCTTGGCGATTTCCGGATTGATTTCCAACACCTCGTAAATCCCGATCCGCCCCTTGTAGCCATCGTTATTACAGCGCCGACAGCCACGGCCTCGGTAAAACAACAATTCCTCGGCTTTCTGGCCTTTGACAATTTGTCCCTCCTGGACCAGCGTCTCGAGCAAGTATTGGACATTGATCTGTTTTTCTAACTGGGCGATGGCCTTGGAAGTCAGGGTGTAGCTTTCGATGCAATTCTGGCAAATCTTTCGAACCAACCGTTGGGCCACAATCAGGTTAGTGGTACTGGCGATCAGAAAGGCCGGCACCTTCATTTCCGTTAAACGCGGTAAGACCGTCACGGCGTCGTTGGTGTGAATCGTGGCCAGCACCAGGTGGCCGGTCAGCGCGGCGTTGGCTGAAATTTCAGCCGTTTCTTCATCCCGAATTTCACCCACCATTATGATGTTCGGGTCTTGGCGCAACAAAGCCCGCAAGCCGGAAGCGAAGGTCATGCCAATTTTTGGATTAACTTGGGTTTGGTTGACGCGCGGCATCCGATATTCAATCGGATCCTCGATCGTCGAGATGTTGACCTTGGGAGTATTGAGAATGTTTACGATGGTGTAGAGGGTGGTCGTTTTTCCGGAACCGGTCGGACCGCTGACGAAAATTTGTCCATGCGGCTTGATGATATTGCGCTTCACGATCGTTAAGTTTTTCTCCGAAAGACCGATTTGTTCGAGCGTCAAAACTTGCCCGGATTCGTTGAGCAGACGCAAGACCAGTTTTTCACCGTCGTAAACTGGGAGAATACTTACCCGAAAGGCGACGTTATAATCATCATTAGAAATTTTAAACCGTCCGTCTTGCGGTAAGCGATGCTCGTCGATTTTCAGATTGGCTAAGATTTTAATCCGGGCCACTACGCCGGGCTGAACTTTTTTTGGTAGGGTCATGACTTCCCGCAAGACGCCGTCAATCCGGTAGCGAACGATGGTATCCTTTTCGGTTGGTTCAATGTGAATGTCCGAAGCGCCTTCGAAAATCGCGTATTCAAGCAAGGTATCAACCACCCGGATGACCGGCACATCGGTGGCTAATTGTTTGAGGTCGGCTTCATTGTCGGCCCCTTCTTTGACTGTCGAAATATTTTCAAACTCAGCCTTTAATCCCTTGTGGTACTGCTTTAAAGCGGATTTGATGCCGGCCGGGGTGGTCAAATGAATGACCGGCTTCAAGCCGGTTTTCTTGTCGATAAAATCGATGATTTGGAGGTCATCGGGATCGAGCATGGCCACTTTGACGCTGGTATCCGACTTGTCAAAGGTGACGACGTTATGCGACTGGATGATTGTTTCCGGCAGCAGGGTCAGGATATCGCGTCGAATGGTTTGGGCCGATATGTCGACAAAGGGGATTTTCCAGGCATTTGCCAACGTTTCGTACAACAATTCCTCGGTGACGAGATTCGAACCGGTTAATTCTTCAGCCAGGGAGATGTGTTTATCAGCCGCTTGACGGGCCGCGCCGTCAATTTGGTCTTCACTCAGCAGCTTATTATCCAGCAGGACTTGGCGAATTGATCGTTGATGTGGCATTTTGTCTTGGATTTTCGCTTGAAAGCGAAACTATTATAGCAAAATTGCCTATGGAGGTCAACGTGCCTGGCGGGGGTGTCCGCCGAAATTATCAGCCGAAAAGAAATTGACGCTCTGCAGACAGCCAGATACACTACCAGCAACGTAATTTCGGTAGGTAAGTAATTTTGATGCAAATCTTTCCGCGAGTCTTTCAGAGTGGCTTTCGGGCTGCCTGGGCAGACCGCGTTGTTCGGTGGCTCAGTATCCTGAGTGTCGCGGTGCTGGCGGCTGAGTGGGGGTTAGTGACTTGGGCGGTGCCGCGCGGCGGTCAATTTTTACCGATCCACTACACCGTCTATTTCGGCATTGATTTGACCGGCGCCTGGAATCGGCTGCTGATGATTCCGATCGCGGCAACGGCAATTTTTCTCTGGCATTTGATCGTTAGTGGCTGGCGGAATGACCAGGTTTGGCGGCGAACGTGGGTGCTGCTCGGTCTGATCCTCGTCATGTTACTGGCGCTTGGGTTAGGTGCCATTTGGTTTAATCATATTCATCACTCGTGACCGATACCATTACACAACTCTTCATCCTGCTGGTCGTTAGTTCCCTGGTCAGCGCGGCTATCACGCCGGCCTTAACTAATTTTCTCTATCGACACCGGCTCGGTAAACAAATTCGGGATGCCCGGGAAACGCCGATCTATAGCGCCCTGCACGCCAAAAAATCAGGCACGCCCACCATGGGCGGGATAATTATCTGGGGCACCACCTTGGCCATCACGGTCGGGGCTTGGGTATTAGCCGAGATCGTACCGACCGGATTTTGGCATCAGATTAATTTTTGGTCCCGGGCGGAAACCTATTTACCAATCGCCGCGCTGCTGGGAGCGGCCGTGATTGGACTGGTCGACGATTTCTACAATGTTCGTCAACGGGGCGCCCACGGCGGCGGCTTACGAGCCCGCCATCGGTTACTGCTCTACACGATCATCGCGGTGATTGGTGCCTGGTGGTTTACGCTGAAACTTGATTGGACCACGTTGCATGTCCCGTTTGTCGGAAGTTTTGATATCGGCTTCTGGTATTTCCCGATTTTTATTCTGGTGATTGTGGCTACCTCGTTTTCCCTGAACAACGCCGATGGTTTGGATGGACTCTCTGGCGGGTTTACGCTGGCGGCCCTGGCGGCCTACATGGCGATTGCCTTCAGTCAGGGTAAAGTCGAGCTGGCTTCTTTGATCGCGGTGCTGATCGGGAGCTTGATAACATTTTTATGGTTCAATATCCCGCCGGCTCGATTTTTTATGGGTGATACTGGGTCGATGTCCCTTGGGGTGACGCTCGGGGTGATTGCAATGCTGACCAACACGGCTTTGCTCTTGCCAATTATCGCGCTCCCGCTGGTGATTGAGTCGGTTTCTATACTACTGCAGTTATTTTGGCGGCGGGTTTTCCATCGCAAACTGTTGCTGTCCGCTCCGTTGCACCATCATTTGGAAGCCAAGGGCTGGAGCGAACCGAAAATTGTCATGCGTTCCTGGTTGATCGGCGCGTTGACCGCGGTAGCCGGTTTGATCCTCTTTTTTATCGACCACTCATAACGTTTCCGCCTTGTTTCCAAGGTGATTTTATGGTATAATCTGGCGGATGAAGAATGCCATGACGGATGTTCGCGGACAGCGAGTGCTGGTGGTTGGCCTGGGATTGCATGGTGGCGGGGTGAGCGCCGTCCGCTGGCTAAACCGCCACGGGGCAGACGTCCGGGTCACAGATCTGCGATCCGCCAGTCAGCTGCGGCCGAGCCTCAAACGTCTGCCGAAAACACGTATGCAGACCATCCTTGGGAAACATCGCTGGGCAGATTTTGCCTGGGCTGATTGTATTTATCAAAATCAAGGCGTGCCCAATACACAGCCGTTGATTGTACGAGCCAAGCGGCACGGCATTCCAATCGTGAATGAGGCCAGTCTTTTTTTTGCACGCTGCCCGGCTCGGATTATCGGCGTGACCGGAACGCGGGGAAAATCCAGCACCACCGCCCTGCTCGGCGCGATGTTGTCCAAACAATTCAGCCGCGTATTTGTATCCGGAAATATTCGGCAACAGCCGATGTTAGACATTTTGGACAAATTGCGAAAAACGGATACGGTCGTGCTTGAACTGTCATCGTTTCAATTAGAACACTTGGCCGCCGTCCAACGCAGTCCGGAGATCGCCGTTTTTACCAATTTACTGGTTGATCATCTCAATCGTTACCGATCCATGCAGGCGTACGGGCAAGCTAAAGCCAACATCTTGGCCTGGCAACAAGCCGGGGATACGGCCGTGCTCAACCACGAATCAGCCGGAGTGCGCAAGCTGGCCGACCGGGTTCGGAGCCAGCGAGTCTGGTTTTTTCCGAGCGGCCGGCCAACTCAATCGGGTTTTGGTTGGGACGGAGACAGGTTGGTTGAACGCCGAGGTCGGCGAGTGACGAAGCGGTTGGGAGTCTCGCGGAAGCTGGCACCGGGTAATCACCAACGAGCAAACATCCTGGCCGCGGTGGCGGCTGCGCGCGCGGCCGGAGCAAACTGGACGGCTGTCCAGGCCGGCCTGCGCGGTTTTCGCGGCTTACCGCACCGGCAGCAAGTTGTGCGACGCTGGCGCGGGCACACCTGGGTAAATGACACGACTGCTACCACGCCGGATGGCACGTTGGCGGCGCTGGATGTCTATCCATCCGGATTGTTTATCGTTGGCGGGACCGACAAGCAGTTATCGTTTACCCGACTGGCCAAAGTATTGGCTAAGCGCAAGACCAATCTCATTTTTTTACCCGGCTCAGCCACGAAAAAATTACTGACCGCTTTGCGTCAGGTCAAATGGCGCGGACAGGGGTGGCCAGTCAATAGCATGGCCGAAGCAGTCCAGCGAGCCCATCGAGAAGTCCAGCCGGGCCAAACCGTGGTCCTCAGTCCAGGCGCGGCCAGTTTCGGACTTTTCAAACATGAATTTGATCGTGGTGATCAATTTATCCGAAAGGTGAAGGGGTTGCGATCATGAAACGTTCCCACGGGCACGCGCCAGATATTTGGGTCTGGATGAGTATCGCGATTCTGCTTGTGTTTGGATTGGTGATGCTCTCGAGCGCCAGCTCGGTCCTCGGATTTCAACGTTTTGACGATAGTAACTTTTTTCTCAAACGTCAGTTGATTTGGACGGCGGTTGGGGTCCTGGCCTTATTCGTAACCTATCGGATTGATTACCATACCTGGAAAAGCTGGTCGGTGCCGATTATGATTGCCCTGATCGCGCTGCTGCTGGCGGTGTTCGTGCCGGGTTTGGGGATTGAATCACTGGGCGCCCATCGGTGGATCAACCTGGGATTCTTTGGGTTGCAACCGAGTGAATTGGCAAAACTGGCCACCATTATTTATTTGGCGGCTTGGCTCGACCAACGTGAACACCAGATGCAGAGCGCGCGGGCTACGCTGTTACCGTTTTTGATTGCACTTGGCCTGGTCAGCGGTATTATCTTAGCCGAGCCCGATCTGGGCACCACGACCGTGGTCCTGATGGTCTCGCTGATTTTATACTTTGCCTCCGGGGCGCCTTGGAAATTTGTGCTGGGCGTCATCGGGGCCGGGATCGGATTCTTTTTATTGATGATCCAAATTGCACCGTATCGGGCGCAACGCTTTACCGTCTTCTTGAATCCGGAGCTTGATCCGCTGGGCATTGGATACCATATCAACCAAGCGCTGTTAGCAATTGGATCGGGTGGCTGGTTCGGATTGGGACTCGGTCATTCCCGCCAAAAATTTAATTACCTCCCGGAACCGGCCGGCGACTCAATCTTCGCCGTTACGGCTGAGGAACTTGGATTTTTGTTTGCGACGCTCTTTGTGGTGGCCTGGAGTTTTCTGATTTACCGAGGATTCCAGATCGCCAAACATGCACCGGATCGGTTCGGTCGTTTAATGGCCACCGGAATTGTCGCCTGGTTGGGGATCCAAGCGTTTTTGAACATTGGCGCCTTAACCGGACTTTTGCCATTAACCGGTATCCCGCTGCCTTTCTTGAGTTACGGAGGATCGGCAATTATTGTAAACTTAGCGGCGGTGGGGATTCTCCTGAACATATCCCGCCAAACCGTTTACGGGAGTCGACGCGCATGACCCATCGCATATTATTGAGTGGAGGCGGTACCGCCGGATCAGTCACCCCTTTATTGGCGGTGCATGCCTATCTGACTCAGCAAGATCCGTCCATTGAGTGGTTATTTGTCGGAACCGACACGGGCCCCGAACGGGCATTGGCCGAAGCGGCCAATTTGCCTTTCCGCACCGTCCGGGCCGGCAAGCTGCGTCGGTATTGGTCGTGGAAAAATATTTCGGACTGGTCCAACCTCTACCAGGGTTACCGGCAGGCTCGAGAGTTGATTCGAGAATGGAAACCGACCGTGGTGGTTTCGGCCGGATCGTATGTCTCGGTGCCAATCGCCTGGGCAGCGAAACTGCATCGCATACCGGTCGTCATTCATCAGCAGGATGTTCGGCCCGGCTTAGCCAATCGACTGATGGCCCCGGCCGCCAGCCGAATCACCGTTAGCTTTGAATCATCACTCCGTCATTTTCCAAAATCAAAAAGTATCTTTACCGGAAATCCGGTCCGAAGTGAATTCTTACACGCTGACGCGGCGCGCGGACGGGAGCTCTTAGATCTGAACAGCCGTTTGCCGGTTTTGGTTGTCTTAGGCGGCAGTACCGGTTCCAGCGCGTTAAATAGTTTAGTCAGTACGATTGGGTACCGGTTGGTCCAGCATTGGCAGGTGGTTCACCTAACCGGCTCGGCTCGAGACTTTGTCGAACTGCAGGACCCGCACTATCACGTGGTGCAATTTCTGACCTGGCAATTGCCGCATCTGATGGCCGCCAGCGATTTGGTGGTCAGCCGAGCAGGTCTGGGCGTGATTACCGAACTCGGCGCCCTGCGGCGCGCCGCCATTATCCTACCCATGCCGGGAACGCATCAAGAAGACAATGCGGCCCTGATTGACCGACGGCATGCCGGATTGGTTTTGCAGCAATCCGGGTTAACGAGTGAAGACTTGTATCAAGCGATTGAAGCGCTGCGGATTGATCCGGCGCGCCGCCAGCACTACGCGCACAATATTCACCAACTGTACCAACCGAACGCCCTGGAACAATTAAGTCAGGTCATTCTGCATGCCTAACACCACCTTGCTCCAATCGTGCAACCGAATGTACTGTTTTGGCATCGGCGGAGTGGGCGTGTCCGGAGTCGCCCGAATCTTATTAGCCCGCGGGATCGAGGTCGTTGGGTTTGAACCAAATCCTTCGCCGCTGACTGCAGACGTGGAACGGGACGGAGGAAAAATTTTCCAAACCTTTGACCCCGCGCAACTGGATGGTATCGAGGGGGTCGTGTATTCCGACGCCTGGCATGATCACCCGGGCTTAGCCACTGCCCGGAAACAAGGAATCCCGTGCTGGTCATTTGCCGAAGGGCTGGGGCAATTGATGAGTCGGGCGGCCGCTCGAATCGCGATTAGCGGCACCAATGGTAAAAGCACCACCACCGCCTTGACCGGGCTGTTACTGGCGAATGCCAAAAAAAATCCAACCGTTTTTGTTGGTAGTCGGGTGGCCCAATTTGCCGGTAACGTCCGCATCGGCTCGCCGCGCTTATTCGTGGCCGAAGCGGATGAATATCGCGATCATTACCATCAGCTTCAACCGACTATTCTGACCATCACCAATATCGAGGCCGATCATTTGGATTATTTTAAAACGGCGCAGGCAGTCAATCAAAGTTTTCAAACCATGATCAGCAAATTGGGATCGGATGGGCAAGTGGTGGCTAATCTTGATGATCCAACTACCCGGCAGGTCCTACAAGGTTTTCCGCGATTGACCACCTTCGGAACCAGTCCGGGTGTCGATCTGCAACTGACGGATCAGCAGACAGAATCCGGCCGGCAACATTTCTCACTGATTTGGCAAGGCCGGGAACTGGGAAAATTTACCGTCGAAATTCCCGGCGACTATAATCTCTCCAATATCGCCGCCGCGGTCGCAACCGCCCTGCGGGCCGGAGCCAAGCCGGATAGCTTTTCCAAAACACTGGCTGACTTTCACGGGGTCTGGCGCCGATTTGAAATTTTGAACGCCGGCGCGGCGGTCACGATCGTCAATGATTACGCCCACCATCCAACCGCCGTCCGGGGCGTCCTGGAAGGGGGGCGGGCGTTTTATCCGGGTCGAAGAATTTTAGCCGTATTTCAACCGCATCACCACCACCGTTTAGCCAGTCTGTTTCCGGGTTTTGTCAACGCCTTTCAAGCGGCGGATTACGTTTTGCTGACCGACGTGTTTGCGGTCCCGGGACGCGATCAAACACCGGTGAAAACCAGTCAGGATTTAGCGGCCGCCTTGCAAGCTCAAGGCCGGGCGGTATCCTACGCGGCCACCCTTGAAGACACCAAGAATCGTTTACGCCAACTCATTCAACCGGGTGATGTGGTGATCGTGATGGGGGCCGGCGATATTTGGAAAGTCGGCGTGGAATTAGCCAAAGACTATGCCAAATAATTTTCAGCTGCAAGAAAACGTCCCGCTCGCACCCTTAACGACACTCAAATTGGGGGGCAGGGCACGGTACCTGGTCGCCGCCAAATCGGTTGATGAAGCTCGCCAGGCGCTGGCCTGGGCCCAGCAACGGCAGCTTGACTGGGTGGTCTTGGGCGCCGGCAGTAATACCCTGGTGGCCGACACCGGGTACGCCGGCTTGGTGGTGGTAATGCGTAACGATCAAGCCGAATGGAAGCCGCCGCACGTCACCGTCGGGGCCGGCATGAAACTTGGCCAACTGGTAGCCGGCGCGTTACAGCATGATCTGGGCGGTTTGTGGTGGTTGATTGGGGTACCGGGCAGTGTCGGTGGCGCGATTTACGGCAACGCCGGGAGTCGTGATCAAGCTATCGGTCAGTATGTACAGTGGGTGGAAACGTTGGAACCAACCGGTCAGTTCAAACGTTGGTCACTGGACGAATGTGAATTCAGGTATCGGCATAGTCGGTTTAAAGAGCAGCATACAATTATTATTCGGGCCGGTCTGCAGTTACCAGCCGTCGATCGATCGCAGGAACAGCAGCTACTCAAAGAAAAAGCCGCTGCCAAGCAGAAAAATCAACCGTTGACCGCCGCCTCGGCCGGATGCATGTTTAAGAATCCCAGCGTCGAAGGGGTGTCGCTTCCGGACTATTTACAAACCCAAGTCTTTCCGGACAAGACCATTTCGGCCTGGCGTTTAATTGCGGCCTTGGACCTGCCCGGATTTCAACTCGGGCAAATGCAAATTTCGACCAAGCACGCGAATTTTATGATTAACTTGGGCGGCGCCACCGCCGATCAAGTCGTCCAACTGCTGAGTTACGTCAAACAGCAAGTGCGTGATAATTTGGGCGTGCAATTACAAGAGGAAGTTCAATATTTAGGCTTCTAAAGGATAGTCGAACACGCGTCAGGCTGCTGCATATTCCAATACGTCGTTTACCGAAAGTACTGCGAAGCTTGTATCGGTGATTAAAACCAAACGGAGTGTTCGCGGTTAGCCTGAAACCTTTTCCAACTGTCGAACAGGGCATGCAACAAACACTCCACTCCGGATGGACCGAACGGTACTTTGCGTTTTTACCGTCCCCGTGAATTTCGGTCACTCCTCAGCCAGGCGGGATTCAAGCAGATTGTCATGCACCGACGGCAGCCGGGGAAAAACCTTGGTTGTACTTTCAAGCTCAAGCTTGATCATGTATACTGAACACCTATGCAACTTACTATCAGCGGTAAAGATTTCGCGCTAACGCCATCCATTAAAACCTACGTTGCCAGCAAGCTTAGCCGGCTGGAGAAATTTGCCCATGACGCTGAACGGATTGGGGTGGAGCTCGATGTCGATCATAGTCATCACAAAGGTGATATTTACAGAATTGAAGTTTGGGTCTATTTTCCGGGTGAGACGATTCAGGCCGGCGAAAAGGCTGAAGATATGCACGCGGCCGTCGATTTGGTCTATCCGAAGCTCGAACGACAATTGACGGATCGCAAGCAAAAAAAGCTGGCCGAGCGAAAAGGCTGATCCGACATCAGGCGTCAGGGCTAAACCGGCCGGTTTGGCCGCTTGATTTTTTAGGCCCAGGTTGGTAAAGTAAGCTCCTGCTATGGCACTGTTAGGGAAACTTTTTGGCGATGCGAATGCGCGGTTGATCAAGCAGCTGCAGCCGACCATTGACCGAATCAACCAATTCAAACCGACGGTTAGCGCCTGGGAAGACGCGAAATTTCGCGACCGGGCGACCGAACTCCGTCAGCAGGTGGACGGCGATTTTGCTAAACTCGATCCCTTGGTGCCGGAAGTCTTCGCCATGGTCCGGGAAGCGGCCCAGCGCAAACTCGGGATGGAGCACTTTGACGTCCAGCTGGTTGGCGGTCTGATACTGCATCGCGGGGAAATTGCGGAAATGAAAACTGGTGAAGGGAAGACGTTGGTAGCCACCTTAGCGGTCGCCCTGAATGCCTTAACCGGGCAAGGGGTGCACGTGGTGACGGTCAACGACTATTTGGCCCGGCGCGATGCCGGTTGGATGGCCGAAATTTATGACTTTCTCGGTTTAAGCGTCGGGGTGATTATTCACGATCAGGCGTTTGTGTATGATGCAAAGTACGACGATCCGGAGGCGGTCGACGACCGGACCCGACATTTGCGACCGGTGGCCCGACCCGAAGCCTATCAGGCTGACATTACTTACGGCACGAATAATGAATTTGGGTTTGATTATTTGCGTGATAATATGGTGCCGGATCAGCGCTATATCGTGCAACGACCGTTCGCCTACGCCATCATCGACGAAGTCGACAGTATTTTGATTGACGAAGCTCGGACGCCGCTGATTATTTCCGCTCCGGCCGAGCAATCATCCGATCGGTACCAAAAATTTGCCCAAATTGTCTCGCGGTTGGAAACCAGCGATTACACAGTCGATGAAAAGATGCGGGCGGCCACCTTGACGGAACAGGGGATCGCGCACGTTGAACAAATGCTGAATATCGATAACATCTATACGGCCGGCGGCATTGAGATGGTTCACCATCTTGAATCGGCCCTCAAGGCCCGGACATTGTTTCAGCGCGATAAAGACTACGTCGTCAAAGATGGTGAGGTAATAATTGTTGATGAGTTTACCGGACGTTTAATGCAGGGCCGCCGCTATTCGGAAGGACTCCACCAGGCCATCGAGGCTAAAGAAGGGTTGTCCGTCAAACAGGAAAGCCGCACCCTAGCCACGGTCTCACTCCAAAACCTGTTCCGTCTGTATCCGAAGAAAGCCGGTATGACCGGCACGGCCGCGACCGAAGCCGAAGAGTTTCATAAAATCTATGATTTGAACGTGGCGGTCATTCCAACCAATCAACCGTTGGCCCGCAAAGATTTATCGGACAGTGTTTACAAAAACGAACAGGGTAAATACACCGCCATCATACGAGAAGTCAAACGTCGTCACGAAGCCGGCCAGCCGGTATTAATCGGAACCATTTCAATTGAAAAGAACGAACTCTTGAGCGAGTTGCTCAACAATGAAGGAATTCCGCATGAACTGCTGAACGCCAAGAACCACGAGCGTGAAGCGCAGATCATCGCCCAGGCGGGACAACCGGGCGCGGTCACGCTGGCCACCAATATTGCCGGCCGTGGCGTTGACATCGTACTAGGCGGTTCACCGGCGGATGCCGCGTCGGCCAAGGCCGTACGTGAAGCCGGCGGTCTCCATATCCTGGGTACCGAGCGGCATGAATCACGACGGATTGATAATCAGTTGCGTGGCCGGGCCGGCCGACAAGGGGACGCCGGGTCGAGTCAATTCTTCGTTTCGATGGAAGATGATTTGATGCGTATCTTCGGGCAGGACCGAATGAAGAACATGATGGAGCGCTTGGGTATACCGGATGACCAGCCGATCGAAAGTGGTATGGTTTCGAAGGCGATTGAACAGGCTCAAAAGAAAGTCGAAGGCCACAATTTCGACATCCGTAAACACTTGGTTGAATACGACGACGTCATGAACAAGCACCGCGAGGTGATATACAAACGCCGCCGCGGGATATTACTGGCCGACCCGGAAGCAATCCGCCAGCGAATTTCCGAGCTGGTTGAAAAAGAAATCACCCAGGTGGTTTCATTCCACACGGCTGGAGAAGTTGAACAGAACTGGAATCTGGACGCGATTTATAACGCGGTCGAAGCGATGGGCTTGATTGGGCTCAAGGGACGCTTAACTTTAGAGGATTTGCGAGACCAAGCCGGTGACCAGGCGCATGACGCGGCCGCCCGGACGAAAATCATCGAGTTTTTGATGGAGCAGGCCAAGGTCAAAATGGACGAACAGTCCAAACAAGTGGAAAATCCAGCCGCCTGGCCTGAAGTTGCCCGCAACATCATGTTGCGGACAATCGATCAACTTTGGGTCGAGCATCTCGACCTAATGGAACGGCTGCGTGAGGGAATCGGTCTGCGCGGTTATGGACAGAAAGATCCGTTGGTTGAATATAAACGAGAAGCCTTTGATTTGTTCAATCAATTGATTAACGCCATCAACGCCCAAATTGCGAATACCATTTTTCGAGTCACGATCACACCGGGCGATCAAGCTCCGCAATCACCGACACCCCAAGCGATGCAATATTCCGCCCCGCAAAAAGAAGCAACTGAATCACGCCAAGCCGGTGCCTTTATAAAAAAACAAAATATCGTTGATGGGGTTGATCTTTCCAACGTTGGCCGAAATGATCCGTGTCCATGCGGATCCGGAAAGAAATTTAAGAAGTGCTACCTGGCCAATGACCCGGGGTGCAAATTATTACACCAAGTCAGCTAAAGAACGCAAAAAAATTAAAGTGCGATGTTGACAAAACCGATTTTTTGTGCTAAAATACTATTTGTACGCGTGAAAAACGTACATGTGTTCCTTGAAGAAACACAAAAAGAAAAACAAAAGCGCGACTAGGGGCTCCAGGTGATGTTTGATCTGGAGCGGTCTCCAGGCCAGGCATCACCTGCGTACTCCAAAGCGAATACTCAACATCGCCCCGGGGTCATTGAGCCCCTAGTTCCCACCTTTTCCTACCGACCGGACGCGGCCGGTGTTTTTATATCCGGACTTGTCGTTTTCGGGCTGAAGCCCTATACTGGCTGAGTTACTGTATGCGTCGATCACGACTCTGGCTGACATTCGGGTTGATCATCGGCCTCGCCTTGCTGGCTGGGTACATCGACTGGCCGAACGCGCCGACCACACCCTTTCCTCCCTTCAACCGGAATTTTCCGATTCGGCTTGGTTTAGATATCCAGGGCGGCAGCAGCTTGGTTTACCAGGCGGACATGTCGAAGATCCCGAGCGCTGATCGCGACTCAGCGCTGCAAGGTGTTCGTGACGTAATTGAACGTCGCGTGAATGCCTTCGGAGTTTCCGAACCAGTCGTGCAAACTAATCACGGCGGGGGAGAGTACCGGGTGCTGGTTGAACTGGCCGGAATTAAAGATATCAACCAGGCGATTAAACAGATCGGGGAAACACCGTTACTGGAATTTCGCATCGCCGCCGGCCTGCCAGATGCTGAAGCGAAACAGAAAGCCGAAGATTTACTCAAACAAATTCAGCAGGGCGCGGATTTTGGGGAAATCGCCAAAGCCAATTCTGATGACCCGGGATCGGCCGTCAAGGGTGGGGATTTGGGCTTTGCGGATCCAAGTTCCTATGTCACGGAGTTTGGTGATGCCTTGAAGAAACTCAAAGACGGCGAGATTACGTCGGCTCCGGTAAAGTCTCAATTCGGCTACCACATCATCAAACGAATCGCTACGAAAACAGTCGATCAGGACGGAAAACCGGTTGAACAAATCGAGGCCGCGCACATTCTGGTGGCCACCAGTGATTCGGCCCAGCAAACGGGAAATTTTGTTCCAACCAAGCTGTCAGGCCAGCAGCTTAAACGAGCGGATGTGGTCTTCGACCCGACCGCCGGGACGCCCCAAGTCCAGCTGACCTTTAATAGTGAGGGTGCGAAATTGTTTGAACAACTGACCACCGACCATGTCGGCGAGGTGTTGGGTATCTATTTAGACGGACAACCGATAAGTTTACCGCGCGTCAACGGTCCGATCACCGGCGGCACCGCCATCATTACCGGTGACTTTTCCTTGCAGGAAGCCAAAGATTTGGCACGCCGGCTGAATGCCGGAGCCCTGCCGGTGCCGATTACCTTGGTCAGCCAGCAGAACATCGGTGCCAGCTTGGGTCAGGCGGCGGTGGAGCGCAGCTTTGCCGCTGGATTGATTGGCTTAGCCTTGGTGGCAGTGTTCATGATTCTGTACTACCGCCTGCCCGGCGTGGTGGCCGTGCTGGCACTCGGGGTCTACACCTTGCTGGTGCTGGCGATATTTAAAGTCTGGCCCGTAACGCTGACGCTGGCCGGGATCGCGGGATTTATCTTGTCGATCGGTATGGCGGTGGATGCCAACATTCTGGTCTTTGAACGCACCAAGGAAGAATTGCGCGCCGGCCGACCGCTGCTGTCCGCGATTGACGAAGGCTTCCGCCGTGCCTGGCCGTCCATCCGTGATTCGAATATTTCCAGTTTAATTACCTCGGCCATTTTGATTTGGTTCGGCAGTAGTTTAATTAAAGGTTTCGCTGTGACGCTTTCGATCGGAATTTTGCTCTCTATGTTCTCGGCTTTGACGGTCACGCGGACCTTTATGTTGCTGATCGCCCGAAAAGGGATTGCCCGCCGACCATGGTTATTTGGGGTTGGAAAATCGGAGGTGACAGATGTATAAGATTATTCAAAAACGTCGATTCCTGATTTGGTTGTCAGCGGCTATCCTGATCCCCGGCATCATTGTCTTGGCGATGTATGGCCTCAAGCTCGGCATTGATTTCACCGGCGGATCGCGGTTGACCGTCCAATTTTCGGATCAACGGCCGGATGGGCCGGTGGCGGCCAAAACCGTTGATCAGCTGAATTTTGGCAAGGCCACGGTTCAAACCGCCGGCGACACCGATTTAGTGATCCGGCTCCCGAGCATCAGTAATGATCAGCGGCAGCAAGTCCTGGATACATTACAAGCAAAATACGGGACCGTCACGGAACTCTCTTTTGAATCGATCGGACCGACGATCGGGAAAGAGTTACTGCAAAAAGCCTGGATCGCGCTGGCCTTGGTAATGGCTGCCATCGTGGCCTACATCAGCTGGGCTTTCCGAAACGTAAATGTCGGTCCGGTGCCGGCTTGGGCCTACGGCGTGTCGGCGATTCTGGCGTTAGTGCATGACGTACTGATCGTGATCGGCGTCTTTGCGCTACTCGGACATTTCAGAGGAGTTGAAGTCGACAGTTTATTTGTGACTGCCTTATTGACCGTACTCGGTTTCTCCGTCCATGACACGATCGTCGTTTTTGACCGCATCCGCGAGCGGCTGTTAATTGGTGGCCAGGACTCGTTCGAAGATACCGTCAATGTCAGCTTGAACCAGACGCTGATTCGATCAATCAACACCTCGTTTACCACGCTGTTAGTGCTGGCTGTCCTATACATTTTTGGTGGGTCGAGTATTAGTAATTTCGTTTTGGCGCTGTTAATCGGGATTATATCCGGGACGTATTCGTCTATTTTTGTGGCCAGTCCGTTGCTGGTTATCTTCGAACGCTGGCGCGCTCGACGGCGCCGCTAGTTCCCAACAGGGGAAAGGGTAAAACCCCTGTTTTTGCATACAAGCCTGAATACTTGACAGAAATGCAACAAAATGCTATACTTTAGGCGTTTTTGAATAACTATCGCATGGAAGATCAACTGCAAGATACAGGTGGGTCTATTCTTGATCGGGTGTTGCATAGCCAACAAACGGTCGCTTTAGAGCACTTTGACCCGCAAGATATCGTCCAAGATGTGCTGAAGCAGGTTTCTGAAAAAGAAGCCGATGTTTTACGTCGGCGATTTGGCTTGGGGCAAATGGATCAAGAAACGTTGGAAAAAATCGGCAATCATTATCATGTGACGCGTGAACGGGTCCGCCAAATCGAGCGTTGGGCGATCAAGCACCTCCAGAAGTCATCGACGGTTAAAGCTCGTCTGCACCAGCTGGAAACGTTATTGCAGCAACTGATGGAAGAGCACGGTGGGTTGATGCTTGAAGATGAACTCTTTGCCGCCCTTCATATGCACACGTCGCCGACTGACCGTTCACGCGCCGCGATTACGTTTTTGCTCGAAGAGCTGCTGGCGGAAAAAGTCGAACGGATTGACCAAGCACCCTATAAGCCCTATTGGAAGCTTCGGTTTGAAACGCCGAGTCATTTGCCAATTGTCTTGGCCGAAGCCGAAGCGGTGATCAGCCAAGAAGGACGGCCGATTCCGCATCAGCGTTTAATTGAAAAACTCTTGGCTCGTCCGGCCATTCAATCTTTGCAACCGGCCATGAATGACGTCATGATTGATACGGCGCTAAGCGTGGCCACCAGTATCGAACGCAACCCATTTGGCGAGTACGGTTTACGAAATTGGGGGAGTATCGTCCCGAAGCGAATGCATGATAAAATATTGTTGGTCATGCGCAAGCACGGCAAACCGATGCACTTTCAAGACATTGCCAAAAAAATCAATGAACTTGGCTTTGACCAGCGCCAGGCCTACCCGCCGACCGTGCATAATGAACTGATACTGAATGATGAATACGTCTTGATTGGTCGCGGTATCTACGCCTTACGCGAATGGGGATACAAACCGGGCGTGGTGGCGGATGTCCTCGAAGCAATTTTACGCGAGGCCGGCGAACCAATGGCCCGCGAAGATCTGGTGGCCAAAGTCTTAGAGCAACGGGTGGTCAAGCGGAACACCATTCATTTAGCGCTGACAAATAAACGGCGCTTTGCGCGGACGTCCGACGGCCGCTACACGTTGGCGACGGCCCCGACCGTTTAAAAATCCATACCGAAAACAAATTATGCCGGGAGGCTTTCAACTTACCATTTCAATTCCTGAATTTTCCAGTCCGCTGGCGGCGCTGTGGTGGCTTTTTACGCATGGCGGTTTTGTGGCGGTGGTGATCGCGATTGGCTATGGAATTTGGTGGTTGTATTTAGACTATATTCAAAGCCGCTACCTGGCTCGACAACAGTACGTCATGTTGGCGGTCGATGTGCCAAAGTTGAATGAGCAGACCCCGAAAGCGGTCGAGCATATTTTTAGTCATTTTCACGGCATCCACAAACAACCGAATAAACGCGAGTTGTATGTTGAGGGTTTTGTCCAGCCAACTATTACCGTCGAACTGGTTTCGATCGGCGGCTATATTCAGTTTGTGATTCGAACGCCGATTGAACAGCGAGATCTGGTTGAATCGGCCATTTACGCGCAATACCCGGATGCCGAAATTTCGGAAGTCGAGGACTATGCCTATCGCTACGATCCAAAGTTTCCGAATGACGAATTCGATTTGTGGGCGTCCGAATTGCAGATGACCAATAAAGATCCGTACCCGATCAAGACCTATCCGCTCTGGGAACACAGTCTGACCCAAACTTTTCTCGATCCGATGGCCTCGATGTTAGAAATGATGGGCCGGCTGCAGGATGGTGAAGAAATTTGGTTTCAGTGGATTCTCAAGCCAACCCTCGACAGTCGCTGGCGTGATAAGGGGATGGACATCATCAATAAATTGATTGGTGCAAAAGTCAAAATCAAAAAAGGCGCACTCGACTCGCTGGTTGAAGCGCCGGGGAATGTTTTGTTAGGCACTTATAATACGTTGACCCGTACCTTGTTTGAACCGGTCGAAGGCAATGCGCGCAAGGATGACAATGGACTGCCGAGTTTGATGCAGCATCTTCCTCCGCATGTCAAAAATCAAGTCGAGGCAATCGGTATCAAAATCAGTAAATTAGCCTTTGAAACCAAGGCGCGCGTCGTGTACGTTGGGCGCCAGGATGTATTTAATAAATCCCGGGTCAGTTCGATTTTCGGTTCCCTCAAACAGTTTGCAACGCTGGATATGAACGGGTTTAAGCCGGATAAGGTCATGAAAACGCAACGCTCGTACTTTCGCGTTCCGCAGCGGGTAGCGGCCCTGAAGCGCAAACTGCTGCTGGGCTATCGGACCCGCAGCAACTGGACCGGTCGTACCACCTTTATGCTGAATACCGAGGAATTGGCCTCGCTCTGGCATTTCCCGGTCGTAACGGTCAAAGCGCCACAAGTCAAAAAGACTGACGCCAAGCGCGGCGAACCGCCGGTCACACTGCCGACGGGTGAAGTAGCGGAGCGGGTCGAAAGACCGGTGGCGGCTCCGGCTGGACCACGCGGTGGCGCTCCCACCAATTTACCGACGCGTCCATGAGCGAACAACCGCAAGACGGCGTGACTTTATTTGCGACCACCAATTACCGTGGTCAGCAGCAACCGTTCGGGATCAAGACCGATGACCGACGTCGGCACATGTATGTGATCGGCAAGACCGGCATGGGCAAATCGACCATGCTTGAAAACATGATTATTCAGGATATCCGCGACGGTCAGGGGATTTGCGTGGTTGATCCGCACGGCGACTTAGTCGAAAAAATTGTCAACTTCATTCCCTCACATCGGGTCAATGACGTAATTTATTTTAACCCGGCTGACGCCGATTATCCGATTGCATTTAATATTTTGGAAGCCATTGATCCGCGCCAACGTCACCTGGTGGCTTCCGGGCTGATCGCGGTCTTCAAGAAACTCTGGGTTGATTCCTGGGGTCCGCGGCTCGAATATATTTTACGGAATACGATTTTGGCGTTGATTGAATACCCGGGTTCAACACTGTTGGGGATCAATCGGATGTTTGTCGACAAAGACTACCGGAATAAGGTGGTCAACCATATTTCCGATCCGATCGTCAAATCTTTTTGGCAAACGGAGTTTAACGCGTATGCGCAGCAATTTCGAACCGAAGCCGTTTCGCCAATTCAAAATAAAATCGGACAATTTTTGTCGAGTTCAATCATTCGCAATATTGTCGGTCAGCCAAAATCAACGATTGACATGCGAGATATTATGGACAGCGGAAAAATCCTGCTCCTGAATTTGGCCAAAGGCCGGATCGGTGAAGACAACGCCGCCCTGCTCGGTGCGATGATGATAACCAAGTTGCAGGTGGCGGCTATGAGTCGGATTGATATTCCTGAGCCGGAACGCCGAGATTTTATACTCTACGTTGACGAGTTTCAAAATTTTGCAACTGAATCATTTGCCAATATTTTATCCGAAGCCAGAAAATACCGGCTGGACTTAGTGATCGCGCATCAATACATTGAGCAATTGGACGAGGCAGTGCGAGCGGCCGTGTTTGGCAACGTCGGAACCATGATTTGTTTTCGTGTCGGGGCCGCTGATGCGGAATTTCTGGCCAAAGAATTTTTTCCGGTTTTTACCGAAACCGATCTCGTTAACCTAACCAAGTTTGATATTTACTTAAAGTTAATGATCGACGGGGTGGCTTCGGAACCATTTTCGGCTACCGGTTTACCGCCAGTGCAAAATCCGGACAACCTTGAGGAAACGATTATTCGTGTTTCCCGTGAACGTTATGCCAAACAGCGCGATGTGGTCGAAGAAAAAATTTCACGCTGGTCCGGCGCGATGTTGGAAGCCATGGCGTCAGACGCAAAGTCGAGCGGCGACCGCCGCAATCGGGGACCCGCGCGATCGGATGGCCCGGCTCGATCAGAATCTCGCGCCCCGACTCGAAATCCCGACAATCCGCCTGAAGCCAAGCCGAAAATCGATGTCCAAAGCCGGCAACCGGTGCCGACGGAAGGAATTCCGGCTGAAATATCTTTAGCGGACGCCTTCAAGTCACAACCGAACGACACACGATCTCCGGCCGAGCAGTCGCATCGAAATCGCCGACCAGAGCGACCGCGGCGGCGCCATGATCAACCGGCCCGACCGTCAAAAGCTGCCCCATCGGCGTCGACCGGACCGGCCGAAAATCCGGCGCCGCAGTCGATTCAGCCAGGCCAGGTCGTCCAAATCAAGTAATTCTGCTATAGTGTGGCGGTGAACAAACTGAGTTGCGTTATTCCCGCATTTAATGAAGCCGAGAGCCTGCCCCACCTGTGGGAGCGGTTGAAGCCAGTGGTCAGCCAGTTCCCAGCTTGGGAAGTGGTACTGGTGAGTGACGGTAGCACCGATGCAACTGTGGCGATTGCCGAGCAATGGGTCGCTCAAGGTGATCCGGTCAAGGTGATTGACCTCCACCGTAATCGCGGAAAATCAGCCGCCCTGATGGCCGGATTAGCGGTCGTCAGTGGTGATGTGGTTGTTACCCTCGATGCTGATTTACAGGATGATCCGCAAGAAATTCCGCGTCTGGTCCAGACACTTGATGACCAGCAGGTCGACATGGTTGGCGGCTGGAAACGCGATCGGAAAGATCCTTTGATAAAAAAAATTTCTTCCAAAGTTTTTAACGGGATTGCTAGTCGGATTGCTAAACAGCGATTCTACGATTTAAACTGCGGGCTGAAGGCCTATCGTCGGGAAGTCGTCGAGACCCTGGATTTATATGGTGACTTGTACCGCTTTATTCCGATTTTGGCCGTGGCCAACGGCTTTCGGGTCGCCGAAATACCGGTCAAACACCACGCGCGACAATGGGGTGTTTCAAAATACGGGTTACGCTTGAGCGGCGCTTTTGATTTGTTGTCCTTGGCGATGATTGCCAATTACCGCTGGCGACCGCTGCACTTGTTTGGGCGCTGGGGCGCGCTTCTCGCCTTAGTGGGAATTATCTTGCTGGGTTACTTAGCCTGGTTGCGGCTGCAAGGTGAAACCATCGGCGATCGGCCGCTCTTGATATTCGGTGCCTTGTTCGTGATCGCGGGTTTGCAAATTTTCTTTACCGGCTTATTAGGTGATCTGATGATCCATCATCGGCGAAAAGAATGAGTTCGACCAACCAACAAAAATACGAAAGCGTCAATCCGCTACGCAAAATATTTTTGCGGCCGTTTCAACGCCGTTTTGTAACCACCATCACGACGACCCAGCCGCAGTCGCTGCTTGAGGTTGGTTGCGGTGAAGGTTTTTTGTTGACGGAAATTCAGGCGGCCTTACCGGCTACCCGAGTAGTTGGCATGGACGTAGTACCGGAATTTGTGCATGAGGGACATCGGTTATTCCCTGGGCTTGATTTACGAGTGGGTGATATTTACCACATCAATCAACCAGATCAGAGTTGGGACACGGTGGTGGCGAGTGAAGTGCTTGAGCACTTAGAACGTCCCGCGCAAGCCCTCGCTGAATTAGCACGGGTGGCGAAACGACACCTGGTCCTGTCTGTACCCTGGGAGCCCTGGTTTCAGGCTATGAATTTCGCCCGCGGTCAACATCTTCGCCGCTGGGGGAATCATCCCGAGCATATTAACCACTGGTCACCAAAGACATTTGAAAAATTGGTTGGTCAGTACGCCAAAGTAACCCAAGTAAAAACGTCACTGCCATGGATCATCCTGGTCGCCCAGGTATAACCCGATGGGTGCGGCCGCTCGGCTGGGTGTTGAGCTTGGTGGCGCTCGGGTTTGTTGTGCATTGGCTACTCAAAGTCGATCTCAACACTTGGCGTTCGTTGCGGTCGGCGAATTTTTGGTTGCTGGGACTCTCGCTGGTTATATTCCAGGCCTGGTTCAGTCTACGGTTTTTGGGTTGGGAATGGATTAGTACCCGCTACGGATTACATGATGCCCGCGGTTCAAACGCGCGCATGTGGACCCTGAGTGAATTGCTGCGGTATATTCCCGGAAATGTCTGGTCGTTTGCGGCTCGGTATCGCGGAGCCCGAGACCGCGGGGTCAGCCGGAGTGGGGCGGTGGCGGCGATTGTGTTTGAAGCGACTTTCTTATTCGCCGGCGCGGCCGTCGTAGCGGTGATATTTTGGCGGCCGAATTGGTGGTGGCTTTGGGCCGTTTGTATTGTCCTGCTCTTGTACCTGCTGCCGGCTATCTTGGGCCGTGTGGCTCGCTGGCGAGGCTGGGAAACGATCTCAATCCGTCCCTCGACGGCCTTAAAATTTTTGAGTTTATATGTAGCGGTTTGGGCTGTCTACGGATTCGCTCAAGCCGTTATGTTGCAGGCCATTCCGGGCCTCGGACTGCCGAATATTCTTATGCTGGCCGGCGCGAATGTTACCGCTTGGCTGATTGGCTATGTCAGCATCATCGCGCCCACCGGATTAGGGGTCCGTGAAGTTGCCTTGGTTGGGTTACTCCCAACCTTGACTGCCGAGGTGGCGAGTTTTGCTGCGGTATTGACTCGATTGTGGTTGATCATCAGTGAACTGGTTTTCTTGGGCATAGTGTTTCTGATTCCTCATGGTCGATCCAACCCACAATCCTCGTAAGCCGCACTGGACAATCATCGGCGTGCTAGCGCTGAGCCTACTCTACGCTACCTATTGGTCATGGTTCGATTTGACTCGTCATGCCAAAACGAATTCCACCCGGTTCGATCTTGGGAATGCCGAACAAATTATCTGGAACGGAGCGCACGGACGATGGTTTCAATCGACGGATCCCTATGGCACCGCGACCGTCAGTCGATTAGCGTATCATGCCGACTTCTTTTTGATGGTCTTGGTGCCGGTTTACGCGCTAGCGCCATACACGCAAACGCTCCTTTTACTCCAGGTTCTCGCAATTGCCAGTTCTTTTCTGGCGGTTTACCTACTGGCTCGGGCCTGGACGAAGTCGGCGGCCTGGGGTTTCGGTTTGGCTGCGTTGTTCGCTATCTCACCGGCTTTGCACTGGATGACCTTATTTGATTTTCACGCGGTGGCCTTCGCGGTGCCGCTCATCTTGTGGGCGGTTTGGGCGATGCACAAGCAACGTTATGGCTGGATGTTCGTTCTGGCCGGCTTGGCCATGCTCACCAAAGAGGAAATCGGAATGACGCTGCTGCCGCTGGCGGCCATGTTGTGGTTTTGGAAAAAACAACCTAGGTTGGCATGGCTGATGGTCCTGCCTGCAGTTTGGTCGCTGGCCATGCTGACGTGGGCCATCCCGCACGCCCAATCCGCTGTTGATGCCGCCGATGTTTTTCGCAGTAGTTTTGGCAATACCACCGGGCAAGTCGTAAAAAATCTTATTATCCATCCGCGTATGCTGTGGGGCACCGTGACGAGTCCGGCCACGATTCATTATGCCTTGCAACTGTTGATTCCGTTCGGGTGGTTGCCCCTGGGTAATTGGCTTTCGCTTGGCGCCGGACCCGATGCTTTGATTAACGTGATTAGCGGCAAAGAAACGCAACAGACCATCTTCTTTCATTACGCGGGCGGGATGTTGGCCTGGATGATGCTTGGTACGATCGGCGTGATTGCCTGGGTCAGGAAGCAATGGCCGGATCGTATTTTCACCTTCGCCATAGCCGGCTGGTTGTTGGTTTGGGGTGGGGCGGGAGCTTGGCTATATGGACCGCTGCCCGGCGCGAAACTTGATCACACACGCTTCGCTACCTGGCGCAATGAAAATGCCGCGCCGATCGCCAGCTGGGAAAAACGGATTCCGACGAGCGCAGCAGTCTCAGCAACCAATAACATCGGGTCACATTTCGCCCGGCGTCAAGCTTTCTATTCGTTCCCCCTGGGTCTGCAGCAGGCCGATTATGCGATCGTCCTGCAAGGACATGCGCTGCCTGAAGTCACCGACCAAGCAGGTGTCGACGCGGCCCTGGCTGAGCTGCAGGCCAATCCGCATTGGCGAACCGTTTTTCATCAGGCCGATCTTACAATTCTTGCACGCCAGCCGTAGACCCACCTTGCGGGTTACCGGACAGAATGCTAGAGTTTTCGGTCATGACTGATAGCAAGAAAATACTGGTCGGAATTTCCGGCGGCGTCGATAGCGCCGTGGCGGCCTTGTTGCTGCAACGTCAGGGCTATCAGGTGCACGGGGTCTTCATGAAAAATTGGTCAGAAGATGATTTCGGCGGTCCGTGTCCGTGGGAGGAAGACCAAGCCTCAGCTCAGGTAGTCGCCCAGCATCTCGGTATTCCGATCGAAACGTGGAACTTTGAACCCGAATATCGTGAGCGGGTTTTTCAGGTGATGTTACATGAGTACCAGCAGGGGCGAACGCCCAACCCGGATATTCTCTGCAACCGGGAAATAAAATTCAATCTATTTCTCGAACGGGCGCTAACGCACGCTCCGCTGATGGCGACCGGCCATTACGCGCGAACTCACGATGGGCGATTATATAAAGCCAGTGACCAAACCAAAGATCAATCATATTTTCTCGCGGCAGTTTCATCGAAGGCATTAAAACAAACAGTTTTCCCGTTGGGTGAGCAGAAAAAAACAGCGGTTCGAGCGATTGCCAAGGATGCGAAACTGCCAAATTGGGATCGTCCGGATAGCGTCGGCATTTGTTTTGTGGGTGAGAAAAAGATGGTGGAGTTTTTATCTCGCTATTTAACCTGGAGCCCCGGTCCGATCATCCTATCCGATGGCACTGAAATCGGCCAACACCGCGGCCTACAGTTCTACACCATCGGTCAGCGTCGCGGGTTTGGGGCCGATATTGACGCCGCTAAAGTTAGCCAGCACCTTGGGCAAACACAGGCGCTCTATATTGCCGAAAAACGGTCCGCCACGAATACTTTAGTACTGGCTCCGGCCGATCAACCAACCCAGTTGGAACGCCAAGAATTTAGGGTGTCGGAAGCGCACTGGATCCGGCACGCTTGTGTTTTTCCTTGGATCGGTCAAGCTAAGTTTCGGTATCGGCAACCAGATGTTCCTATCACTCTAGTGCCAGATGGCCACCGTCTGCGGGTCATCTGTGCAACTCCCCAACGGGCGATTACGCCCGGACAATATGCGGTTTTCTATCAGGGCGATGAATGCATCGGCAGCGCGGTGATTGACACCTTTCAAGCCAACTCGTAATCTCAGGAGGTTCTTTCCCATGACCAGGAGGGTCGGCCCGTGGATAATCCCTGGATTTTTGGCATTTGTGGTGTCTGGACCGCGAGCATCGCTTTTGTTTCTCGCTTTACCCAATTTGGAACCGGTGTCAAGACCATAACGATCTTTGGGCTGATTGGGTACGTTCTGTACTGCAAATTTGCCGCTACCACCGGCCTGAACGTTATGCTGGTGCTAAGCGGGACGGCCGTCGGGGCAGTATTCGAGGGAATGCTCTCGGAATACGTCATCCAGGTCTATCGCTGGCCATGTTTTACTCGTTCGCAGTCGACCCAATCACTGGAAGAGTGACCGCTTGAATTGGCGGTCTTTTTTTTGTATACTCGGGCTTGATGCACGCCCACGATTTGCGCCGGAAGTTTCTCGAGTATTTCGCGAAGCACGGACATACCCAGCTCCCATCCTCGTCTTTACTGCCGGACAATGATCCGTCGGTTCTGCTGACCACGGCCGGTATGCAGCAATTTAAACCGTATTTTCTGGGCGAAAAGGATCCGGTCAAAGACTTCAAATCAAAACGGGTGACGACCGTCCAAAAATCATTTCGAACCTCGGATATTACCGAGGTCGGGGATGAATCACACCTGACCTTTTTTGAAATGCTCGGGAATTTCAGCTTCGGAGACTACGGCAAAAAGGAGGCGATTGCTTGGGCCTGGGAGTTTCTAACCAAAACACTCCACCTGCCAAAAGACCGATTATGGGCAACGGTTTTTGCCGGTGATGACGATGTACCAGGCGATACCGAGGCGACGCGTGAATGGGAAAAATATTTACCCAAAGAAAAAATTTTTCCGCTCGGACGAAGCGATAATTTTTGGGGACCGGCCGGGGAGACTGGTCCCTGCGGCCCCAGCAGCGAGATTCATTACCAACTTGACCCGAAGCGGGGCGGGCAGCCGGGTGATGATTCCGATAATTTTATTGAGATCTGGAATCTGGTCTTTACCGAGTATGCGCAATCCAAGGACCGCCGGTTAAAAAAACTGCCGACCTTGAACATTGATACCGGGATGGGTCTGGAACGCTTGGCGATGGTGCTACAAAAGAAAGATTCGGTTTTTGCCACCGATGCGTTTACTTCTTTGCTACGAGTGACTGAAAAACTGCCAGCCTTTGGGCAATCGGGCGACCAAGTAGCTGATCAGCGCCGGAGCAGGATCGTCGCCGACCACATCAAAGGCGCCTGTTTCCTGTTGGCCGATGGCGTCGGGTTTTCAAATAAAGATCAGGGGTATATTTTGCGCCGGATCGTCCGACGAGCGGCCGATCAATTCTTGCTGGCCGAAATAGATTTTCAACCGTTGGTGGATGAAGTCTTTGGACTTTACGGCTCGGCCTACCCTGAATTATTGAAAAATGAACACCTGGTCCGGGGCGCATTGACCCATGAATTGGAACAGTATCAAAAAATCTTACAAATCGACGTGCATGCACTGGTCGATAAAATCCGGAAGCTCAAGCCGGCCGAAACAGACAAGCCGCAGCCTTCAACGACGGATTTAACGCCGGATGAAGCGTTTACTTTGTACGCTACCCACGGCATCTCACTCGATCGTTTAGTGCGACTCGGTTTTACCTTCAATCAGGCATCAGTCGAAAAGAAAGTTGCCAAACACCAAGCGCTGTCACGGGCCGGGGCCGAGAAGAAATTTGGCGGCCACGGGCTGAATGACCCAGATTTGGAAAACAAATTTACCAAAGATCAGATTTGGATTATGACCCGCTTACATACGGCTACCCACCTGCTGCATGCGGCCCTGCGTACGATACTCGGACCGGGCGTGAAACAAAGCGGTTCGGATATTACTCCCGATCGGTTGCGATTTGATTTTACCTTTGAACGTAAACTGACCGATCAAGAAAAACAGGATATTGAAAACCTCGTCAACGAAAAAATCAAGGCGGATTTGCCGGTTTCGCACGCCAGCCTGCCGTACCAGCAGGCGATTGATCAAGGCGCGCTGGCGTTCTTCAAAGAAAAATACGGCGAACAAGTAACCGTATATTCGATCGGAGATTTTTCGAAAGAACTGTGCGGCGGACCGCATGTCGAGCACACGAATCAAATCGGCAATTTCAAGATTACCGCAGAGCAGAGTGTTGGAGCCGGGTTACGGCGGATCAAAGCCAGTCTGGGCGCCTAAAAATATCGGGTGGAAAAGCCCGAGATAAACGAGGTTTGCCAAAATTCGAATTTCATGAGTATAGTACGTATATGGAAGTTGCGCTGAATATCGCTGGACTTAAAAAATATTTCGGAAAAACCAAAGCGGTTGATGACGTGAGCCTGACCGTCCAGAGCGGTGAAATGTTTGGTTTTTTAGGACCAAATGGAGCCGGGAAAACCACCACCATTCGCACGATCATGGACTTTATCCGGCCGACAGCCGGGCAGATTCAGGTGTTCGGCCAAGACGCCCAACAGAATGCGGTGGCGGTGAAACATCAGATCGGCTATCTACCAGGGAACCCGCATGCCTTTGAAAAATGGACCGGGAATGAACATATTGAATGGGTCCGGCGCACGAATGGCGGAGTTGATTCGGCCCAGGAATTAGTTGAGAAATTTGATTTTGACCCCAAGCGCCCGGCCCATCATTTGTCTTCCGGAAATCGGCAGAAACTGGGCTTAATCCTGGCGCTGATGACCAATCCGAAGTTAGTCATTCTGGATGAACCCACCAACGCCCTTGATCCGTTAGTCCAAAATTCGCTTTACGCCTTACTGCGGGACCGGGTCAAGCAGGGGACCACGGTTTTTATGTCATCCCACAATTTAGCTGAAGTGGAGCGGATTTGCGACCGAGTGGCAATTATCCGACAAGGCAAGTTGGTGGCGGTTGAACGGATTGCTGATCTCAAAGACAAACACATTCATCGAATCCAAGTCACCTTTGACCGACCGACGAAACCCGATACCCTGCGGCAGGATGGAATCACCATTGAAGCTGCCGCCGACCGGGCCTTGACCTTGAAAGTTCAGGGTGAACTGCAGCCACTGTTGGCCAAGCTGGCTACCTTACCGGTCAAAACGCTGGATGTGAAAAGCGCCGACCTGGAAGATATATTTCTCACTTATTATCGCTAGTATGGGCTTTCTGATTTGGCGAACCATCCGCGACCGCCGCAATACCATCATTACTTATACGCTCCTAACCGTCCTCTTAATGTGGATGTATGTGGCGCTCTTCCCGTCACTCCAGAAGCAGGCGGCGAATTTTGACCAGTTGTTTAAAACCTACCCCAAAGGATTGATGGCGGCCTTCGGCATTGAGACGCTAAGCTTTGACCATTTTGATTCATACCTCTCAACCGAAACGTTTAATTTTACCTGGCCGTTGCTAGTGGTCTTAATTTCAATTTCCTTTGCTTCGAGTGGGATTGCCGGGGATATCGAACGCGGGACCAGCGAAATCTTACTGGCCCGCCCGTTATCTCGAGCCAAGATATTTTTTGGCAGATATTTTGCGACCTTAGCGGTGTTAATTGTCTTTACCGGACTTTCTGTCTATACTCCGGTCATGTTTGCTTCGTTTAGCTCGATAACCTACGATCTCAGCCAATTTCACACGTTTTTGGTTTTGTCTCTGCTCTATGCTTGGGCTGTTATGAGTGTCTCCTTTTGCATCTCCACGCTGGTATCTGAAAAGGGGAAAGCGTTGGGCCTGGCGGGCGGCTTATTTGTCCTGATGTATATTTTTAATTTGTTTGGGCAGTTGTCGGATAAAGTCTCCTGGATGACCAAGATTTCCTACTTTAAATATTTTGATCCGATTGAGGGTTTGGTCCATCACCATCTGGCCGCCGGGCCGCTGCTAGTTTTCGGATTGAGTATTCTCCTCGCCACCGGTTTGGGTGTCTTCTGGTTTCAACGGCGGGATATTGCGACCTAGCCCATGGACTACGCTATTCGAGTTGAACATCTGGCCAAGTACTATGGCGACGTGCACGCCCTGGAGGATGTGGTGCTGGATGTCCACCCGGGGAAAATTACCGGTTTACTCGGCCCCAACGGCGCCGGTAAATCCACCCTGATTAAATCATTAGTCGGCGCACTGCAACCGAATCAAGGCAGCATCCAAGTCCTGGGGCTTGACCCGATTCATCACCGTTGGCAACTTCGCCCGAACCTGGGGTATATGCCGCAGGAACCGGCGCTGTATGATGATTTGTCGGCCCTGGAAAACGTGGCTTTTTATGCCCGATTGCACCGTGACAAACAGCCGCAGGAACTGGCGGAAAAATTATTGACGGAATTGGATTTAGGTCAGCGGTTGCGAAGTCCAATTTTTACGCTATCCGGCGGCATGCAGAAACGCGTATCATTGGCCGCTGCTCTTGTCCATAATCCGAAATTATTGATTTTAGATGAACCGACGGCCGCCTTGGATCCGCTGCTGAAGCGCAGTCTGTGGCAACGTTTTCGTCAGTTGGCCGACGAAGGTAAAACTTTGATCATTAGCACGCATTTGATGGATGAAGCCATGTTGTGTGACCGGGTAGTGCTGATGCAACATGGAAATGTGGTAGCTCATGATACACCGCGGAATTTGATAGAAACCGGCAGCTTGACCTTGCGGTATCATCAAAACGGGCAAGATGAAACAGAAACCATGCCGGCTGATGGGGTAGCCCTGGCCAAGGCCCTGCAACGGCACGGCCTGTCACCATCAATCGATCAGGTTAAGGTTGAGGAGGAGAATCTTGAAGACGTGATGGTGCGGATGCTGGGACGGGAGGACCAGCCATGAATATACTGATCGTGGCCCGCCGGGTACTCCAACAACTCCGCCATGATCGTCGATTTCTGGCCTTTATGATTTTGGTACCGCTGGTGCTGGCCTATTTCTTGAAACTATTTTTTGACACGCTGCCGCCGAACGTATCGCGGGAAGCTTTCGTAGTGCCTTTTACCGCCTTTATCGTTTACTTCCTGACGTTTTTACTATCAGCGCTCCTCTTGGTTCAGGAACGCACCAGCGGAACATTAAACCGGATGCTAATCAACGGACTCAAAAAAACTGATATCATTCTGGGGTACGTTACCGGGTATATCGGACTGGCCATCATCCAGGCGGCGTTTGTTTTGGCCGAGGTATTATGGCTGTTTGATCTCGGGTACGATGTCACGGTGATTATCGCCTTTGGCGGAGCCCTGTTCCTGCTGGCGATTGTCTCGGTCTTACTCGGGATTTTCATCTCAACCTTCGCGCGCCGGGAAGCTCAAGTTATCCCATTTATTCCGTTGTTGGTTGTGTTACCAGCCTTTTTATCGGGGTTGCTGGCTGATCCGGCTCTGCTTCCGCGGTGGGCGGAAATACTCGGAAAAGTATTTCCAATTCGCTATGGGATCGAAGCCGCCCAAGCCGCCATCGCCCATGGAGGAATAGATACGACTAGTTTGTGGCAAAGTTACGGAGCCTTACTGGCGTTTGCCGTCGCCCTAACCATCGTCGGTTCATTCACTTTCCGTGAACGGGAGTAAGACTGGATGAAAGCCTTAATCTGGATTGGAGCAATTGTGGGTTCAACCTTGGGCGGCTGGATTCCCGCACTTTGGCATGCTTCACTCTTGTCATTTTCCGGTATTATCGGCTCAACTTTGGGCGGCATACTTGGTATCGTGGCCGGCTATAAAATCGGTAAACAATACTTTTAAAAAAAACCTACCCGAAGGTAGGTTATTTCTTTTTTCGCGGGCGGGCCGGAAAGAAGAAATGAATTTCAATCCGAGTGGGGCGAATGCCCGGTTGACGACCAGCATGCACTAGCAGGGCCGTGACCATTGAGGCCGGCAGCGACGACTGCGGATGCGGCTGCCTCGTTCGTCGCTTTGAGGTACGAATACCGAAATCGACGACTTTATCGATTTTGGCCGGCTGCCGATGACCTTTGCGACGTCCGTGCGGATTCGATCTTCTTGGATGGTAATCGATTGGCAATCGGGCCACCGCGCGGCGGTAAACGATGAACTGATGGAAGTTACCGGATTTTCCGGTAGCGCGGGCCCGGGCATAGGTGCGGATGAGTTTGGCACTTCGTAGCGAAACGTAGATGGCGTACCCGGTTTTCTGTCCGAAGCGTTGACGCAGCAAAGAGGTAATACCGATCAACCTAAACCGCTCCGCCCGGGGTGGTCCCTGCTGCAACAAGAACCGATATCCTTGGTACAGATGGGTTGCCAAATACAGCTTACCGTGACGAATTTCAAACACGCGTTTTGCCATAGCAACCTCACGGCTGGAGTGGGGAGTGATTTTGAAAGAGCCGCTGAATGTAGCAACTGGGAGACCATTTGTCAAGCCGACTTGAGGTTTTTCTGCCAAAGATTTAGACTCGCCGTATGCAATTAACGGTCGACTTCTCACACCTGTTTACCCAGCAACCGGGTGAATCCAACGTCTGGATCGCGAATTCGTTATTGGTGTTAGTTATCGCCGTCGTAGTCGTCGGCTGGTTCGTTGCCAAACAGGACTAGTTGACAGAACAGCCGAAAGGGTCTAGCGTTGCAGCGCGATCTTTGCTCATCAAGGAGGGAACAATGCATAAGCTCGGCTGGGTTTTTGTTCTGATCGGTCTGTTCGGAATCGGGAACCGCCTGCAGGCCGCGACGGTCGATCTGCCAAACTATTACCGGTACCAGGTTGGTCCGAATATTTGGCGGACGGATGTGCCGTTGTTTACGCTGCGTGCTTGGGGTGATACCGTCGCCTTCCGGTTACGGTCGGACGCGTTTGCGCGTTTTGTGGCTGAGTCAAGTTTCCCCGATACGATGCATTTCGATTTACAGACGGAATTCCTGCGCTATGATCAGGCGCCGACTGGTCACCTCTGGCGCGGTCCGTATCTAACCACCGATGGCGATCTCGACCAAATCCGGATGCGAGCCTACCGATCCCAACCGCGACTGGAACAGATCCAGCTGCGCCTGCCATTCAAGCCGTCCCACCCACGCCAACCGTAATCGGTTGGCTTTTATATTGCATCCGCCCGGGGTAGGAAATTTTGGCCGGATAGTATATACTCAAACCGGAGGTATATGTATATGGCAACCGCTAAAAAGAAAACTCGAACAGCAAAAATTACCAATTCGTCGTCCAAGCCGGCAGAAAAAGCTCTACCCGCCTTGGAGCCAAAATTACAGAATCTTCGGGTCTGGAATTGGTCGATGGCCTTTTTGCATGCCATTTCTGGCAGTCTAATGCTTTGGCTTAGCACGGACTTTCGACTGCCGATCACCACCGCTTTCGTGCAATATAGTCCGAGCAGTCGAATGCTTGAACCGAATTTGCAAAACTTTGCGGAAGCCCGAATCGGTCCGTTGGTGGCCGGTTTTCTGTTCTTATCAGCGCTGGCGCATTTCCTGGTGGCCGGACCGTTTTATAAATGGTACACCGAGCATATCGTCAAAGGCATTAACCCGGCTCGCTGGATTGAATATACATTTTCATCATCCTTGATGATTGTCGTGATCGCCATGCTGGTTGGCGTCTATGATATCGGCACCCTGATCGCTATCTTCGGACTGAACGCGATGATGATTCTCTTCGGGTGGGTGATGGAGCTCCATAATCAAACCACTCAACGGACTGATTGGACGAGTTTCGTGTTTGGGTCAGTGGCGGGAATAATCCCTTGGATCGTGATTGGCATCTATTTATTTGGCGCTGGAAACGGCAATGGCGAAGTCCCAACGTTCGTGTACTGGATTTACGGTTCAATATTTGTCTTCTTCAACTGCTTCGCCTTGAATATGGTGCTCCAATACAAACGGGTCGGCCGCTGGCAGGACTATTTGTTTGGAGAGAAAACATATCTCATCTTGAGTTTGGTGGCTAAATCACTGCTGGCCTGGCAAGTTTTTGCCGGTACGCTTCGGCCGGTCTAGTCCGTCAATTGGATTCATACCTTGACAGCCGAAGCATCCTTGGGTATAGTTTTTTAGTACCTCACGACTTTGTCCCGTATTTGACGCTAAGACTAGCGAAATTTCGGGCCTATCGGCATCGATAGGCAGGGCAAGTTCGGGGTGCAGATCCTCGATTTTTCGATGTATAAACGACAACAGACCAATCGACAAAAAAACGCGGAACATCGTCCGCGGGGTCCGCGAGACCGTACCGATAAAGGGTTTTTAACCTTGACCGGGATGGTGATCGAGGCTCTGCCAGGCACTATGTTTCGGGTCGAGCTGGAAAATGGGCATACCATTTTGGCTCACCTGGCCGGAAAAATGCGAATGCATCGCATGAAAGTCCTGCCGGGCGATAAGGTGTCGGTTGAAATGACACCGTACGACCTGACCAAAGGTCGAATCGTCTACCGTCTGTGATTACGACTCTCTATGAAAGTTCGATCATCCGTCAAAGTTATGTGTAAGAAATGCCGCGTTATTCGACGTGGCAAACGGGTATTGGTTGTTTGTCCAGCCAATCCGAAACATAAGCAACGACAAGGATAACTATGGCTGCGGTTCGAATTGCTGGAATTACTCTCCCGAACAACAAACGCGTGTTTGTCGCGCTGCAATATATTTACGGCGTGGGACCGCGAGTTGCGCGGGTGGTATTAAGCGAAGCGAAGATTGAGGACAACCCGAAAGTTGATTCACTGACTGAAGCGCAAGTTATTAAACTTCGTGAACTGGTAGAAAAAAATCATCGGGTTGAAGGCGATCTGAAACGAGAAATTCTTTTGAATATTAAACGGCTAAAGGAAATTGGGAGCTATCGCGGTGCGCGCCATAGCAAAAATTTACCGACCCGTGGACAACGAACCAAAACGAATTCACGGACGGTCCGTGGGAACGTCCGGCGTACCATGGGTTCTGGCCGCAAGCCGTCAGCGGAAAAGACCTAAACTATATTTATGAACGATCAAGAAGTTACCAAACCCGTCGCCAACGCAAACGAGCCGACCGCCGAAACGCCGGTTGAAGCCGGGCCGCCGGCCAAGGTTGAAGCGACGCCGAAGACCGCCAAGAAGGGCAAGAAAAAAAAGTTTGTCCAGTCTGGTTTGGCGCATATTCAAGCCACCTACAACAATACCATCGTGACTATCTCAGATCCGCAAGGGAATGTTTTGGCCTGGAGTTCGGCCGGCAAAGTTGGTTTCCGGGGTCCGAAAAAAAGTACACCATACGCCGCTTCGGTTATCGTCCGCGACCTGGTTGAACGCGTCAAACCGATGGGTCTGAAACAAGTTGATGTATTCATTACGGGTGTCGGTCTCGGCCGGGAAGCCGCGGTTCGCGCCCTGGCCGCCCAAGGATTAACGATTTCTTCCATTAAGGACCAAACGCCGGCGCCCCACAATGGGCCACGCCCGCCGAAAGTCCGTCGCGTTTAACTTCTATGGCACGTCGTGTCGGCTCAAAAATAAAGCTTTCTCGCCGCTATGGTCAGGCCTTGTTTGGTACGGCCAAAGAGGCGAAAGTTATGCAACGTCGGCCATATGCGCCGGGTCAACATGGTCCAAACTCGCGCAGCCGGGTATCTGAATATGGGTTACAGCTGCGGGAAAAGCAGAAGGCCAAAATCATGTATGGTCTGCTGGAGCGTCAATTTCGAAAATATTATGAAGATGCGTTTCGAAAAACCGGCGATACGGGCGCTTTACTCTTAGAGTCCCTCGAACGACGGTTGGATAACGTCGTCTATCGTCTCGGTTTCGGCAGCACCCGGCAACAGGCGCGACAACTGGTTAGCCATGGACACATTACGGTCAACGGACGGCGAGTCGATATTCCTTCCTATCGGGTCACCGTCGGGGAGGTTGTCAAAATTCGTGACCAAAGCGCCCAAAAGAAATATTTCACCGATCAAGCCAAAACCTTAGAGAATTTTGAAGCGCCAGCCTGGCTCGAACTCGATAAATCGGCGATGGCCGGGAAAGTGCTGAGTCTGCCGGCGGGTGATCAGTTGGAAGCCAATATCAATTCTCAGCTGATTGTTGAATTCTACTCCCGATAATTTTTTGCAAATATTTATTAACCAACGCGTATGAAATCTATTCCGCTCCCCAAATCTTTGTCCGAGCAAGCGGGTGATGGGAACCATCAAGCTACTTTTATAATCGAACCGCTGTATCCAGGGTATGGCATGACGATTGGTAATACCTTGCGACGAGTTTTACTTTCGTCGCTTCCCGGCGCGGCTATCACCGCCGTCAAGGTCGAAGGTGCTGATCACGAGTTTTCCGGTCTGCCGCACGTTAAAGAAGATTTGGTAGATATTATTTTAAACTTGAAACAAGTCCGGCTGAAACTGCATGGTAACGAGCCGGTGACCGTCCAGTTGAAAGTTTCTGGAGCCAAGACCGTTACCGCGGCTGATATCGCAAAAAATGCCGAGGTTGAAGTCGTCAGCCCCGACCAGGTGATTGCCACGCTGACGGATAAAGCCGCCAATCTCGATATGGAACTGACGGTTGCTCCGGGTCGCGGGTATATTCCGGTCGAAGCGCGCGAAAAAGAAAAATTGCCGATCGGCACGATCGCAATTGACGCGATTTATACCCCGGTAAAAAACGTAAATTTTGATACCGAACATGTGCGGGTTGAACAGATGACCAACTTTGACAAGTTGAGCTTGCATATTACGACTGATGGATCGATTACGCCGGCCGAGGCGTTGCGCCAAGCGGCTGAAATCATGGTAGCGCATTTCCAGTTTGTGCTGGATGGCCCAACCCCAGAAGTCGAACCGATAGTGATTGATGAAGCCGCGACTGAACCAACCGAACCAGCCGAACCAGTCGAAGCCCCAGCCGATCCGGTTGCAGAAGAGAAGCCGAAGAAGAAAGCGGCTAAAAAAAAGAAAGACGAGACTGAAGGAACTGAGGACTAGTTTGCATGCGCCATCGCAAGACAAACGCCACGCTCGATCGAAATAGCGCCCAGCGCCAACGGCTGATCCGGAACTTGGCATTGTCTTTGGTAACGCACGGCAAAATTGTTACCACCCGCGCCCGCGCCCGGGTTGTCCGGTCATATGTTGAGAAACTGATTACCACCGGCAAGCAGAAAGATCTGGCTCATCGCCGACAAATACTCCGCTACCTACCAAACGCGCGAGCGGCTGAAAAGATTCTGTCCGAGCTGAGCCCGAAATTTCTTGAACGTCGTGGTGGCTATACCCGAGTGGTCAAAATGAACCGCCGGGCCGGCGACGGAGCGGAACAAGTCGTGATTGAATTTGTAGCTTAACGATATGCGAATTATTGAAATTGACGCTACGAATAAGATTCTGGGGCGGCTGGCTACCCGGATCGCCGAAGAGTTGCGCGGGAAAAACCTCACGACTTTTCGGCCTGATCGTTTACCGGACGTGACGGTCAAAGTCTCCAATGTTTCAAAACTCAAAGTGTCCGGACAGAAGTTAGCACAAAAGAAATATCACCGATATTCCGGCTATCCGGGCGGATTGAAGACCGAGACCTTGGCCATCGCGATGGCCAAACATCCAGACCGTGTCTTGATGCTGGCTGTCAAACGAATGTTGCCTGATAACCGACTGCGAGCCGTGATGCTTAAACGTTTGATCATTTCCTAACCATGCCAACCAAACCTGTCACAAAAAAAACCACCAAGCCGCGTTCAACGGTCAAACGCGCCTCGACTCGGAAAAAGGCTGCAACTCCTGCCTCAGCGCCAGCCACCCGCCCGGCCGCGCATAAACGAGCCGTCAAACGGACCTATACCTTCGCCGTCGGCCGCCGCAAGGAAGCGATTGCGCGCGTGCGTTGGCAGGCTGAAGGGAAGGGTGAAATGACCGTGAACGGACGGACACTGGCAGAATATTTTCCGGTGATTGAACAGCAACAACTGGTCCGGTCGCCGTTGACGCTGACCCAGCTGGAGCAAGCTGGCTCAATTACCGTCAAAGTCGCCGGGGGCGGCAGCCAGGGACAAGCCGAAGCGGTGCGGCTGGGGATTGCTCGCGTGCTGGTGATTCGTGATGCCGATCTTCGTTTAGTGCTGAAACGAGCTGGATTCCTGCGACGCGACCCGCGGGTCAAGGAACGGAAGAAATACGGTCTTAAGCGCGCCCGGCGCGCGCCGCAGTGGCAGAAGCGCTAAGCGCCTGCTACACTATGGGTATGGACAGCGCGCCAGCCCAATCTGCCGGCAATCGAATTGCTCGCAACACGACCTATTTAACCGGGGCCCTGATTGGGCAGAAGGTTTTGTCGTTTCTGTACGTTTTGATTTTGGCGCGCCTGGTCGGTGTTTCGATTACCGGCGATTACTTCAGCGCCTTGTCGTTCATGACGCTGTTCATGATCTTCATCGATTTTGGTCTGACCACGGCCTTTATACGACAAACAGCCCGTAACCGCGCTGAAGGCCAAGCCGACTTTAACTACGTCATCACCTTTAAAGTCATCACCTCAATTTTAGTGGTGGCCGCCCTGCTCGGGACAGTGACCTTGCTGGAAGCGATGGGCCGGGGTCATCCGGATATCGCTTTTGTACGTTGGGCGGCGATTGTGATGGTGGTCGATTCGTTTACCCAAACACTCTACGGGTATTTTCGAGGCGTGCAATTGCTGCAGTATGAGTCAATTGGTACGCTCTTACATCGGGTGATGGTTATGCTGGTTGGTATTACCGGGCTGATTCTCGGGGCAAATCCGATTATCACCATGATCGCCTTGCTGGCCGGCAGTTTTTCAAATTTTCTCTATGCCGCCTTCCACCTCTGGCGACACGGAGTTCACTGGACGCCGAGTATCAATTGGCCGATTCTCCGACGATTATTGACCATCGCTATCCCGTTTGGGATTGCCGGTGTCTTTACTTCTATTTACGCCAGCAGTGATAATGTCTTGTTGTCGATCTTTACGGACCAACGTGCGGTCGGACTGTATGCGCTGGCCGCTAAAATAATTTTAGCATTTCAGATAATTCCCCAGGGACTGGTCGCCGCCACGTTTCCGGCCATGAGCTCAGCCTTTGTTGATAATCGTGATCGGTTAACGAAAATTTTTCAATATTCGATGCAGTATTTGATGGTCTTTGCGATCCCGCTGATGGTGGTACTCTTTTTATTAGCCGATCAAATTATTATTTTAGGCTGGGGCCAGGTTTGGCTGGACGCGGTTTGGCCACTTCGATTTCTGGCTTTAGGTTTGCCATTTTTATTTTTAAATTTCCCGGTTGGACATTTATTGAATGCTTCAAACCAACAGACTCGGAATACCATCAACATCGCGATTACCGTGGTGGTCAATATTATCCTGAACCTCGTCTTTATTGAACGCTATGGATATCAATCGGTGACGGTGGTGGCCTTAATCTCGTCCGCCCTGTTGTTTAGCCTAGGTTTATGGTATGTCCGACGAGTGATTACCATTCCGACGAGGATCCTCTTGGTGACCCTAGGCAAAACCTTAGCGGCCGGGGTCATTTTGGCCCTGTTTGGGTGGTGGCTGATTCCGCAACTGAACGGCCGGGCCGGGGTGGTGACGGCCGCGGTCTTGATGGCATCGCTCTACGTGCTGCTAATATTTGCCTTACGAATTATCCGTCAACAAGATCTGCACGGGTTAGTTCGGCGGCTGCGCCGATCATGAAGCGCGTAGTATTTTTAACAGAATTTTTTCCGCCGGCATATGGCGGAATTCAATGGACCAGCCAAGTAGCGGCCCAGGCGCTTGGTCCGGATTTGCTGGTGGTGGCCCCGCCCCAAACCGGATCAGTGGATTTTGATCGATTACAGCCGTACAGCATCATCCGACGATCACTATTTTCGGGTCGGCATTGGCCGCGCTGGTGGTGGCTGGTTGGATGGCTCAAGAAACAGCATCGCGCGGGAACGGAAATTGTGTTATTTGGGCATTACAGTGCGGCCGTGTTGGCCGGCTGGATCGTCCATTTTTTTGGATTGCGGTATGCCGTGATGATTCACGGCCGGGATGTATTAGTTGAACAGCGCCGATTACCTAGCTGGCTGATTGGTTCAAGTCTTCGAGCCGCCGATTGGATTGGTGTGAATAGTACGTTTACCGGCAATCTGGTTCGGGTGTACAACGTCCCAAACAGTAAAATAGTTGCGACGCATCCGGCGGTGGCGGTGCAAACAATCAATCGACCGTCGCAAGCCCCACTCGCTTTGATTACTATTTGCCGCTTGGTGGCCCGAAAAAATGTGGCCAACACTCTGCAGGCTATGGCGGTACTGCGTTCTCGATTTCCGAACTTGCAATTACAGGTCATTGGTGATGGTTCAGAGCGTCCAGCCCTGGAGGCCTTGGCGCTCAAATTGGGTATCAATTCGCAAGTGCATTTTCACGGCTGGGTAGATGAAAAGCGTAAACAGGCGTTACTCGCCCAAAGTTCGATCGCGGTTATGGTTCCGCGCGAGCGAGAAGCGGGGACCGATGTTGAAGGTTTAGGAATATTTTATTTGGAGGCGGCCGCCCATGGCTTACCCCTAATTGCGAGTCCAACCGGGGGAGTCAGGGACGTGGTCCAACCAGCCGTAACCGGGAAACTTGTCCCGGCTGATGATCCGAAGGCTTTGGCTGCAGCCATCGGCCAACTCCTTGAGTCTCCGGAGCAGTTGCGGCAACTTGGCCAGCGCGCGCACGACCTGGTAAAAACCGAATGGAGCCTAGAGGTGCGAAATCGCCGACTACGGGCTTTGGTTGAACGGGCGGCCATGGCTCAGGCGCCAAAAATATCGGTGATCATCCCGACCTATCAATCGGCGACTACCATCGGCGAGACGCTCCGCGACTTAGCGAATCAAACCTGGCCGAATACAGAAATTATCGTGGTGGATGATGGTTCGACTGATAACTTAGCGGAGGCGATCGCCGCTTGGAAGCACCAGCTGCTATTCATGCAACAACCCCATAGCGGTGCGCCGGTGGCCCGCAATGCCGGCGCCGCCAAGGCGAGCGGGGAGTATTTGCTATTTTTGGATGCTGACACCCGGTTGCAACCGACGATGCTGACCGAGATGGCTGTCGCATTATTGACTCATCCGGAAGCAACCTGGGTCTATAGCGATTTTATTTTTGGGCCAAAACATTTTCACCTGTGGGAGTATTCGAAAAAGAAATTGGCACAGATGAATTATATCCATACCTCCTCGTTACTTCGGGCAACTGCTTTTCCCGGATTTGATCCGTCCTTAAAAAAATTTCAAGATTGGGATTTGTGGTTGACGCTGGCCAGTCAAAAACATCAGGGTCTTTGGATTCCATCCACCCTTTTTCGGGTGCAACAGCGGGCCGGCGGTATGAGCAGTTGGTTGCCGAAAATCGTTTATCAGCTACCGGGACTCGGCCAAGGGCAGGGGAGCGCCACCATCCGAAAATATCGGGAGGCCGAGGCGGTAATACGCAGCAAGCACCAGTTATCCTGATTGCCAGTTTGCCCTGATTTTGGTAGTATCGGTTGCATGTCCTCCGGACCGCTGGTAAGCGTGGTTATTGTCAGCTGGAACAGTCGGCAGCTGCTGCAACGCTGTCTGGCCTCGTTCCGGCACTGGGTTCAGCTCCCGCACGAAATTATTGTGGTGGACAATGCGTCCACCGATCAAACCCCGACTATGGTTGAGGCTGAGTTTCCAGATGTCCAACTGATCGTGAACCGAACGAACCGTGGTTTTGCGGCCGCGAACAATCAGGGCTTCGCGATCGCGGCCGGTCAGTTTATTGTCTGTCTCAACCCGGATACTGAACTGACTGAAGATTTGCTAACGCCGCTGGTAGACTATGCACAAACGCATCCAACCGTAGCATTTATCGGGCCTGAAATTCTTAACTCGGATGGCAGCCATCAAATGTCGGTCCGGAATTTTCCAGGCTGGGGCGATCAGGTCATCACGCTTCTCAAGCTTCGGCATTTGCTGCGTCAGACGCCGGTCATGCGTCGGTACTTAGCCGACCCGGGTGCCGGGCAACAAACGCCGATCATGGTTGATCAAATCATGGGTGCCTGTATGCTGTTTCCGCGGTGGGTGTTGGAAACCCTGGGAGATTTTGATGAGGGGTATTGGATATGGTTTGAAGAAGTTGACTGGTGCCAGCGAGCGCACCGGGCTGGATATGGCGTGGTTTACCTGCCAACCGCTCACCTGGTTCATTGGGGTGGAGCGAGTTTTTCCCAGGTTTTAAGTTTGCGCAAACATGTCTGGCTGCTCCGCAGCCTGGCGCGATACGCCAAAAAATACTGGAGCCCGTTGGCCCGTTGGAGCCTGATTGCCTTGATGCCGATCAGTTATGGATTAACCATCGTACAATCACTTGGCAAACCCCGATGATTAGTAAATCGCAACAACGATTTTGGTGGTGGGTAGTCGGCCTCGGGTTGTTTCATAGTTTGTCATGGCTGGCGTATCAGCTGCCAGACCTCCGGGTCTGGGCGATGCTGGGTGTTGGGCTGCTGGGGCTTTGGTTAGCGGTCTGGCGGCCACATTGGCTCGCCTACGCGAGTGTGGCCGAATTAGTCATCGGCGGTCAGGGATATTTGCTGTTTACCGAAATTCACGGCTTTCGTTTAACCTTGCGGATGATTTTGTTCGGACTCGTTTTGTTGGCCGGCGGCATGCAATGGCTGCGACGTCGGCAACTGGCCTGGAATCCGGGCTTGACGGCGGCGGTCTATGTTCTCGGGTGGGTTAGTGTTTTGGCGGCGGTCGGTCTGGCCCGCGGCTATGGATTGAGCAATGTTTTTTCTGACGCGAATGGGTATTTCTACATCGCCATGGCATTTGGCTGGTGGCTGATCCTACGGGCCAAATCAGACTGGCGATCAGAAGTTTTCACCATCGTGTTTGCGGGTAGTGTTGTGATTGGACTCAAAAGTTGGATGACCATGACCCTCTTTGGCCAGGCGCCAGTCGGGATTGACGCCTGGTATCAATGGATCCGCAATACCGGAACCGGAGAAATCACCCATATTCAGGGAAATATTTGGCGAGTCTTCTTCCAAAGCCAAATCTACTGCCTCCTGGCGGCACTGATCGCTTACGCAGGCCTCCTCATGAAACGGGCCGAAAGCTGGTGGCTGTGGCCGTTATTTTTTGGAAGTTTAGGCACGGTTATCAGCCTCTCACGCAGTTTTTGGCTGGGCGGGGCGGTGGCGGTTATCGGGCTGACAATTTGGGCTTGGCGGCGACAGGGTTGGAAAATCTTGTGGACCGGGTTACTGATGGCGGGGGTGGCGACCGGAATATGGTTGATGCTGTCCTGGTCCATTAACTGGCCATATGTTATCGCGCCAACCGGTCAATCAACCAGCCCGAATCCAATCGCGGCTCGGTTCGACGCACCCGGTTCAGCCCAAGCGGCTGACGCTCGACGACTGCAATTGCAACCACTGTGGCAGGCGATTCTGCACCAACCGGTGGTCGGGCATGGTTTCGGCGCCAGTTTGACCTACTATAATCCGGATCCGAGAATTCAGGCACTCCATTCCACCCATACGTTTGAACTGGGATATCTCGATCAATGGTTTAAAATGGGGTTGGTTGGATTGCTCCTCTTAGCCTGGCTGCTTGGTCGGACACTTCGAAAACTGGCCGGAACCAAGTGGTGGGAACTGACCGTCGGAACAGTGCTGGCAATTGGGATCGTGCATATTTTTTCGCCATACCTCAATCATCCGTTGGGATTAGGATGGATCGCTCTACTCATATGTCTGGCCTATGACCCAAACTGACCCGCGGGTAACGGTTTCAATTGTAACCTGGAACAGCCGGCAACATTTACGGACATGTTTTGAAGCCCTCGAGCGACAAACATACACATCATTCCAGATACTAGTGGTTGATAATGCTTCAGCCGACGGCACGGTAGCTTGGTTGGAGGAACACTATCCGCAGATAAACATTTTACGGAATACCAGAAATTTTGGGTATTGCCGAGCGCATAACCAGGCCATTCGTCTGACCAAAAGTGACTTCGTGCTCGTGCTGAACGCGGACGTGGTGCTGGCCGAAGACTGGATTACACGCGCGGTGACCTGGATGGACAACCACCCTGAAACCGGAAGCTATGGAGGACTGCTCGGACGATATACCTACAGTTCCGACGAGTTGAAAGAAGTCAACGTTTCTGCTATAATCGACAGCGCCGGATTGCGTCTCGATCGTCAACGTCACGCCGTCGATCGCGGTAGCGGACAAGCAGCGAATGACCAGTTCCGGCAAGCCGAAGAAGTTTTCGGTTTTAGCGGAGCCTGTGTGCTGCACCGGCGAACCGCTCTTGATTCAGTCGCCTTTCAGCAACAGGTTTTTTATGAACCCTTCTTCGCGTATAAAGATGATGTCGACTTGGCCTGGCGCCTCCAACGATTGGGATGGCAGGCTTGGTTTGACCCGGCGGCCAAAGCTTGGCATCACCGTGAAATTCAAGGGGTTGATTCGTCCCGAAACTCGGCCTTGGCAAAAAATTACCGCCGCCGGAAAAGCATGATCGCTAGCTTGTCGTATCGGAATCACTGGGCCATGTTGTTGACATATGAATCTTGGAGTACTTGGTGGCGTGACGGTTTGCTGATTGCCTGGTACGAATTTCGCAAAGCTGGTTTTCTTTTGGTAACCCGGCCGCGCGTCTTGCGGGGATTTTTTATCGCGCTCTCCTGGTGGCCGGCCTTACAAGCTCGACGGCGGTGGTTAGCTGAGCACGCCAAGCGGAGTAGTCTGGCTGTTCGGCAGGCTTGGATACGCTAACTATGGATCTCTCGATTGTCATTTTAAATTATAAATCTAAAGGACTGCTCAAACAGTGTTTGCGCGGCGTGGTGGGCAGTCAATGGCCGTTTCGGCACGAAGTGATTGTGATTGACAATGATTCACAAGATGGCAGCTTCGAAATGGTCCGTGAGCAATTTCCTAGCGTCAAAGTATTGGCTTCGCCCAATGTTGGTTTTGCAGCTGGGGTCAACCAAGGATTGCGTATCGCGAGCGGAGAGTTCGTACTCCTCTTAAACCCGGATGTGGCAATATTTGAACCGGCGGTCATAAAATTGCGGGATTATATGCTGGCGCATCCGAAAGTCGGGGTAGCCGCTCCGCGCTTAATAAACCCGGATGGTAGTACCCAGGATTCCTGTTATCGATTTCCGAATATCTGGACACCACTGCTTCGCCGCTCACCCCTGGGCCGAATCCCCTGGGGACGAAAAATATTACAGAAGTATCTGCTTCATGATTGGTCGCACGATCAAAATGGTCCGGTCGGCTGGGTCTTAGGCGCCAGTATGTTTTTCCGCCGAGCGGCGCTTGAGCAGATTGGATTATTTGATGAACGATTCTTTTTGTATTTTGAGGATGTCGATATGTGCCGAAGATTTTGGCAAGCCGGCTGGGAAGTGCACTACGTGGCAGAAGCCGAATTCGTCCATTATCACCGCCGCTTATCGGCCGAATATTCCGGATTGCAGGGAATTTTCGCCTATCCAACCCGCCTGCACATACAAAGTGCTATTAAATATTTTGCTAAGTATCTTGGTGCCCAGCCGGCACCGCATAGCCTATGATATTTCGCCGACCCAAACAAAAAGCCCGAACAAAAGTCCAGCTGATGCCGCTCGCCCAAAAAGGGCGGCGGGTCCGACGCCAGGTTTGGAAAATTGTTGGTTTTACGCTCGGCGGCTTAGTGCTTTTTTTCGGCTTGGTGACAGCTTACTATTACCCAAAAGCCAAAGTCGTTATGACGGAGGCCAAAACGCTGCAAGATCTCGGCAAAAAGATTCCGCAGGCAATTTCTGATCAAGATTTCACCCGCGCCCACACCCTGACTACCGACCTTCAGGCCAGCGTTACTCGCGCGCAAAACGGATTGCATAAAATGCAAGGTTTACGCTGGTGGCCATATATTGGGCGGCAATACCGTGCCGGCGATGATTTGCTAACCGTAGCCGATCACGGAGCCGACGGAGTTTCAGCGTTAGTTGATTTTGCCGATCAATTGTTCGCGCCTTTTGCCGACCGCGGCAAGGTTAGCTTGGCGTCGATCACGCCGGAAGAAAAAGGCATCTTATTAGCCGGAATTTCTGAGCACGAAGATACCCTGCGTCAAGCGCATACGGCAATTGATGCTTCGGCTCAAGCGCTCGACCATATCCCCGACACAGGCCTGATCGGTCCGCTCGAGCGGATTGTCAAACCGTTGAAGGAGCAATTTCCGTTGCTCCAGCAAGGTTTGGCCCAGGCCATTCCGGCCACCCGTATTTTACCCAGCATCTTAGGCTACCCCGAAACGAAAACCTATCTGTTCCTGCTGGAAAACAATACCGAACTTCGTCCGGGCGGAGGCTTTATCGGTACCTACGGAATTTTACGGCTCAATTCGGGTGAAATCGTATCGCTCCAGACGGAGAATAGCTATAACCTTGATGAGGCCGCAAAAAGTTTATCGACCGTGACGCCACCGGCGCCAATCAGTAAGTATCTCAAAGTCTACAATTGGTATTTCCGTGATGCTAACTGGTCTCCGGATTTCCCGACCAGTGCTCGTCAATCACTGGTATTGTACCAACGTGAAGGTGGTCGGAAAGACGTGGACGGCGTGATCGCGGTCACGCCGACGGCGATTAGTGCCTTATTAGATTTAGTTGGGCCGATTAAAATTGGTAGCATAGAATTTTCCGCCGACAACTTCGTTGATAAATTACAAAAGTACGTTGATCTGGATTTTCGGGTAGCCGGATTAAACGAAGCCGACCGCAAAGATATTATCGGTCCGCTGACCAAAGAATTGGTCGATCGGCTCTTACAACTCCCGGTTTCGGATTGGGGCGGCCTGTTTCTCACGCTCAGCCAGCAGCTGCATGAAAAACAAATGTTATTGTATGTCAACGACGCCGCCACCCAGGGGATTCTCGAAGATCAAAATTGGGCCGGTTCAATCCATACTGACGAACAATCAGACTCCGTGATGGTGGTTGATGCCAACTTGGCTAGTTTAAAATCTGATCCGGTCGTCAAGCGGTCGTATGATTATCAGGTGTCTGTTAGACCAGATGCTGCCGAGGCTACCCTGACCATCACCTATAATCATACCGGAAAGTTTGATTGGAAAACCACCCGATATAACACCTATGTGCGGGTCTATGTACCGGAAGGCAGTACCTTGCTTGATTCCAGCGGTGCCCAGTTGCGTGAAAAATCCCAACGAGCGGGCGAAGTCACCACTACCACTGAACTTGGTAAAACCGTATTTGCGGCTTTCAAATCAATTGAACCGGGTACCAGTAGCACCCTCGTGCTCCACTATCGGTTACCGGATCGTCTGGCGAAACGCCTGGCCAAAGACCATCAGTATCAGCTGTGGTGGCAAAAGCAAGCCGGACTGGAATCGGCGGATATTTCGTTTCACCTGAGTACCCCCAACCAAAAACCAACCCAAGTCGACGGCCTTGACAATCAGGCCAAACTCAGTAAAGATAGCCTGCAATTTAGCGGCTCGCTTCGTGAAGATCGGCCGATTGATGTGACGTTTACGCAATGAGTATATTTACCCGTCGAATTGGCATCGACCTCGGCACGACTTACACGTTGGTGTATCTGCCGGGACGGGGGATTGTGTTAAACGAGCCCTCGGTGGTGGCGATGTCGATGATCGATAAAAAAGTCTTAGCGGTCGGTGATGAAGCCAAGGAGATGATTGGCCGCACGCCGGATACCATTATTGCCTCACGACCGTTGAAAGACGGCGTGATTGCCGATTACCGCACGACCGAAGCGATGCTTCGCTATTTTATTAATAAAGCCATGGGCGGCGTACGATTCTTTCGGGCCGAAGTGATGGTGGCTGTGCCGGGCGGCATTACTTCAACCGAGCGACGGGCGGTTATCGACGCCACGTTGGCGGCCGGCGCCAAAGCCGCCTACATCATCAAAGAGCCAATTGCAGCCGCGATTGGTGCAAATATCCCAATTGGTTCGCCGTCGGGACACATGATTATCGATATTGGCGGTGGTACATCTGAAATCGCGGTTATTAGTTTAGGCGGAATCGTGGTTAATACATCGGTTCGAATCGGTGGCAATAAATTTGATTTTGCGATTCAGGAATATGTACGAAAAAAATACGGGTTGGCGATTGGCGAACGCACCGCCGAAGACATAAAAATCACCATCGGCAGCGCCTTAGTGATGGAGGACAAATTAAGCATGGATGTCCGAGGTCGTGACATGATTACCGGGCTTCCCCGGACTGTGTCGATTATTTCCGATGACGTGACCGAAGCCATCCAAAACGAACTGGCCGGAATCATTCAAGCCATCAAAAATGTATTACAGGAGACACCGCCGGAACTTTCGGCTGATGTGATGGACAAGGGCATGGTGTTAAGCGGTGGTTCATCAAAACTTCGAAATATTGATAAACTTTTTGCTCAGGCCATCGGTGTACCGGCCTACGTGGCTGACGACACCGAACTCTGCGTCGCTCGCGGGACCGGCATCGCCCTGGATAACCTTGAATCGTACAAGCGCAGTATATTGGCCACCAAATAGCCATGGTCATCGGGATTGACGCTTCGCGGGCAAATCAGCGGGAAAAGACCGGCACCGAATGGTACAGTTGGCATCTCATCCGTGCCTTAGCCAGCCGGCTGCCAGATCATCAGCTGCGTTTGTATACACGAGAACCACTGGAACCTGGTTTGCAAAACCTTGGTCCGCAGATTGAATCACGGGTGCTGACCTGGAAGCCTGGATTGCTGTGGTCGCATCTCCGATTGGCGTGGGAACTCTTGCGGCATCCGCCGGACGTAGTGTTTATTCCAGCCGACACCGTACCCTTAATCCGTCGGCGTCCGACGGTTACCACTATTCACGATATTGCTTTCGAGCGCTTTCCGGAGTTATACGCCAAACGGTCCGTCCAACGCCGGCTTGGCTGGCTCCGTCCGATCATTCAGCTACTTGTTCGACTGGTTACCGGCGGGCGCTATGGAGCCTCAGAACTTGATTATCATCGTTGGTCTGTTCGGCACGCCCTCCGGGTGAGTCGAGATATCCTGACCGTTTCTGCCTTTACAAAAAATGAAATGATTGAGGTGCTCCAAGCGCGGCCTGATCGGATACAGGTAACCTATCAAGGCGTGATCCAGCCAAAGCAAGTCCCAACCTTTGACCAGGCCGCAAAAAATCGATTGCGCGCCAAGCATCACTTATCGCGGCGGTATTGGTTGTTTATTGGACGCCTAGAAACAAAGAAAAATATTCAACAGCTGGTTCAAGCTTACCAGCAATATGCTGAAAGTGCATCGGATCCAGCCGATTTGGTTTTGGTAGGTTCGCCGGGCTATGGATGGGAAACGGTGGCCGCCCGTTTGCCGCTGATGAGACATGGACGGGTACACGTTCTGGGTTGGCAGCCAGAGACCGATGTCCATGGGCTCCTGTCGGACGCCCACGGGTTTCTTTTCTTGTCGGCTTACGAAGGATTCGGCCGCCCGCCGCTTGAAGCCATGAGTTTCGGGGTGCCCGTTCTCTCGAGCCCAGCCGGGTCATTACCTGAAGTTTTGGGTTCGGCCGCGGCTTACGCCGATCCAAAGAATACCAACCAAGTGGTTGAAACCTTGCGTCGACTTGACCGGGATACCGACTGGCGAAAACAGCTTCGCGATGCCGGGTTTCAGCAAGTCCGGAAATTTACCTGGCAGTCGACTGCCGATCGAACCGCGGCCGTCTTACTGAAGTAAGCACTTGCCGAAGGTCTGAAAAAATGGTAGAGTAGCGCACGTTCTGTGACTTCTCAATCTGCAACCGTTTCCTACCAATCATGGCCCCTGGTTGGCCAGTCTGAGCTTGGGCGACACCTGGTGGCCAGCCTAACCGTCGGAAGTCTTCCGTCGGTAATCTTGTTTTCGGGCCCGGCCCATCTCGGGAAAAATACAGCCGCCCGTTGGTTGGCCCAAGCCAGCTTATGTACGGCCCAGGCGCCGCGACCGTGTGGGCAGTGTCCGGCCTGTCGCCAGGTACTCGGGAACCGTCACCCACGCCTGAATATTTTCGCAGCCGGGCAGACACTCGGAGTTGAGGAGGTGCGTGCGGTTAAAGGCAGTGTCACACTGCGTCTGGAACCTGACGAACACCATTGGATAATTTTTGAATCGGTTGATCGTTTCACGGAAGCGGCCGCCAATGCCCTGTTAGTTTTTTTGGAAGAACCGCCGCCCGGCCTCCAGATTGTGATGACTACCAGTCGGCTCGATGTGATACCGACCACTGTGCGTTCGCGGGCGGCTAGCTACTTTTGGCATCTGGTTTCACCGCAAACTCTGACCCGGCTACCGAATGCGCAACCGGATTTGGTACATCGAGCGGCCGGTCGCCCCGGATTAGTTTTTTCGCCGCCTGAGGCGGAGCCGTCCGAATCTGACGGCGACCATGCACAAATGATTCGAGCCCTGCTCGATGGCGATCCGAAGGCGACGCAACAGGCCATCGATCAACTCGGGGAGTCGCCAACCTCAGCTGATCTGGATCAATGGGAATTACTCTTACGGGAATTATTGTTAGCCCGTTTAGGCATTGCAACCCGCCGTCTTTGGCCGGCACAAAAAATATTTTCTTCTCCCGCCACCTCAATCGCCGCCCTCGTCGATCGGCTTGAGCGATGGCAACAACGTCATCAACTATTGACTCATCATGTCTCGGCAAAATTTATCTTGGCGGACCTCCTGGTCTAAACGGAGCGGAGCGGTCGGAATCACTATTCTGTCGATCGCACTGATGGGCCAGAGTTGCACATTGCAATTTGGTAACCCACCCGTGGCTGACGGGGGAGTCTGGCGTTCCGACGATCACGGCCAGTCTTGGCAGCAAAAAGTTTTCGTCAGTCGAACCGCTAAAAAAACGGAAACCATCGGCCGAGTCAGCATTTTGGCGTTTGCCTTTGATCCGAAGAATAGTCAGCGAATATTTCTCGGTACACGCGGTAATGGCGTTTGGAAGACTGACAATCGGGGAGAACAATGGAAACCAACATCATTGCGAACGGGCAATTACCGCTGCGTGACTTTTGATCCGGACAATGGTGATATCGTCTATACCGCCTCGGGCACGACCGTTCTGAAGAGCCAAGACAGCGGCGACACCTGGCAAACCGTGTACAACGAATCGCAGCCCGGCCATATTGTCACCTGTGTGTTAGCTGATCCGGTTCTGGGCAATTACGTCTGGGCCGTGACTAGCGGGGGTAAAGTATTATTGAGCGAAGATTTTGGGCAGACCTGGACGCTTAAGCAGACGCTCCCAGCCTTTGAGGCTCGACGCTTATATGTCCCGCCAGACGCGCCGAGTGAATTGTATGTCTTTACTCAAAAACATGGAATTTTTCATCTGACAGGTTATGGTGCGACGCAGGAAGATTTAACCCCGGCCTTGCAGCAATTTCCTGGGGCAACCGATATCCGAGCGGTTACTATTCCTGACGGGCCGACCGGCGCCTGGTATCTCGGTACCCAATATGGTTTATTGGTTAGCTCAGATCGAGGCCAGAACTGGAACGCTATCCCGACCCTCGTCACGCCCGGGAGTATCGCGATCGCGAATGTGGCCGTAAATACTTCGGATCCATCGGAGATTTTTCTGACGGTTGGTCAAAAGCTCCACCACACGTTAGACGGCGGCCAAAGTTGGGAAGTCACCAATCTCCCCACCACGCAGATTATCACGTTGTTGACGATTGACCCCGAAGACATAACCCGTTTATATTATTCAACATTAATTCCAGAAAAATCATGAGCCACGCACCATTCGCCGAACAGCTTGCGCAGTCACAAACCTGGTTGGAACGTGAATTGAATGGACTCCGGACCGGCCGGGCGACGCCGACTTTAGTGGAAAATATTTCGGTGGCCTGTTACGGCAGTTCTACGCCACTCCAGCAATTGGCTTCAATTCAGGCACCTGAACCACAAATGCTGGTGATTCAACCTTGGGATCCCGGTCTGATCAAAGATATTGAAAAAGCCATTAGTCAATCAAGTTTAGGCATCAACCCGATTGTGGACGGGAAAAGTATTCGGTTGCCGTTTCCCCCGATGACTCAAGAACTTCGGGATGCGCTCAGTAAAGTTGTCAAAGAAAAATCTGAGCAAGCAAAAGTCAATGTTCGAACCGCGCGTGAGGAGGCGTTAAAAGTCATCAAGCATCAGGAACGGGATGGAGAACTTTCTGAAGATGCGGCCGAAGCCGAACGAAAATCCATACAGCAGACGATTGACGAGGCGATTGCCACAATTGAACAGACCGCCGAAAAAAAGACCACTGAACTCCAAACGCTCTAATGACGATCCTGATTTTTATTCTTATCTTAAGTCTGCTGGTTTTTGTGCATGAGCTGGGTCATTTTTGGTCGGCTCGCCGGAGCGGCGTCGGGGTGTTGGAATTTGGTTTTGGTTTTCCGCCAAAAATTTGGGGGATTAAGCGTGGCCCGACGGAATATACGATCAATCTTATCCCGTTTGGCGGATTTGTTCGGTTAGAAGGTGAAGTTGACAACGGCTCACAGAGTCCGACCAGTTTTGCTCGAGCGCCAATGCATCGCAAGTTTCTCATATTGGCGGCTGGGGTAATCATGAACTACCTCTTGGCTTGGGCGCTGCTGACCCTGGTCTATACCGCCGGTGTGACCGTTCAACCCGTCGACCAACCGGTCAATCGTTGGCAGCAGTATAGCCAACAACATACCGAAGCCTACATTTCGGATACCGGCGCCGCTCATGCGGCCGGGCTGAACAACGGTGACACAATCGTATCGATTAACGACCAGTCATTTTCCGAGACCGATCAGCTGATTGCCTATACGCAAGCCAACAACTATCCGCCCTTAACAATCATTGCGCGCCGGGGCCAGCGAGAATTTTCCCTGCAGGTTACTCCGCAGCGGTCTGACCAACAAACTCCCGTCTATGGTTTGGGGTTGAGTCAGATTGCGGTCCTGCAGTACCCATGGTATATCGCGCCCTGGTACGGCTTGACGACCACCGTATCCTTTACTGGCCAAACGTTCGCCGGCTTCGGCAGACTGATTCACGATTTGGTAATTTCCGGTAAAGTCAGCCCGGATCTGGCCGGTCCGGTTGGCATTGCTATTTTGACTGGTGAATTTACCCGCCTCGGCTTTATCCCGGTTTTACAGTTTATGGCGGTCCTGTCGATCAGTTTAGCGGTTATAAACTTTATGCCGTTGCCAGCCCTAGATGGCGGTCGGGCCGTATTCGTGATGATTGAAAAAATTCGCGGCCGCCAAATTAACCCCAGAGTCGAAGGCGCGATTCACGCGGTCGGCTTCTATTTATTGCTGGCCTTAGTGGTCTTGATCAGCATTCGAGACGTTCATCGATTTGACGTAGTTGACCGGTTATCAAAGTTATTTCACTAGACTATGCTGAATCGCTTACTCGGACGATTTTCCCATGACCTCGGGATCGATCTCGGCACGACCAATACGTTGGTGTATGTTCGTGATCGCGGAATTGTGATGAATGAACCGTCGGTGGTCGCGGTCAATAATCGGACCAATCAAGTCTTAGCCGTCGGTGAAGCGGCCCGTCGGATGGTCGGGAAGACACCGGCCCATATTGTAGCCACCAAACCCTTGGTAGACGGGGTCATTTCTGATTTTGAGGTAACTGAAAAAATGCTGAAATATTTTTTTGATCGAGTTCACCAAGGAACCGTTGGTTGGTTACCGCGTCCGCGGGTGGTGATTGGAATTCCGCTCGGCGTGACAGAAGTCGAGCGTAAAGCGGTCGAAGACGCGGCCCTGCATGCCGGTGCTCGGGAAGTCTACCTGATTGAAGAGCCGATGGCCTCAGCAATTGGATCGCGTTTGCCGATTAATGATGCTTCGGGAAACATGGTGGTTGATATCGGCGGCGGTACGGCCGAGATTGCGGTAATTTCCTTGGGCGGCGTGGTAGCCTGGCGATCACTTCGGTTAGGCGGTAATCGATTGGATCAAGATATTATCCAGTATGCCCGCGATCATTTTAATTTACTGTTGGGCGAACGAACTGCTGAAGAGCTCAAGATAAAAATTGGTAACGTCTGGGATACCGGCGAAGTGGTTGAAGCTAAGATGCGTGGTCGAGATTTGATTACCGGTTTACCGAAAGAAGTTAGCATTACCAGTACCCAAATTCGCGAGGCGCTGCAACGTTCAATTCGAACCATGGTAGAAAATATTAAATCCACCATTGAGGGAACACCGCCTGAACTGGTCGCCGACATTTTTGAACGCGGGATATTGCTGTCCGGCGGGGGAGCCTTGCTGCGCGGCCTCGATCAAGCTATTCGAGCCGAAACCCAAATTCCGGTCAATGTGACTGATGATCCGCTAACCGCGGTCGTGCGCGGGACCGGCATTGTGCTTGAAGATTTGGATTACCTGCGAAACGTCCTGGTGCTTTCAAGCGAAGATCAAGCAACCAGCCTCTAACCCATGCGCGCGGTACGACGGCAAACGGGATTTCCCCTTCGCGCAGCAGGGTTTATAGCCGTGGCCGTGGCGATGGTGATCGGCGTTTGGTATTACGGATTCGGAGCGGTCATCGGAAGCGTGGCGCAGCCGCTTTCGCGAGCTGGCAGCTGGATCGCGACTACCTTTCGTCCCGCCTCAAGTACTCGCGCCTTAACTGCTGAACGCGACGATTTACGCGCCCAGCTATTAGCGGTTACCACCCAATTAACCGAAGCTCAGCGAAAACTTGAAACGGTCAGTACGCTCGAGCAGCTTGAGGACTTCTTACAGCAACAGCCATATACCTCGACGGTAGCCAGCGTGATCGCCTATAGCCCTGATCCGGGGGTCCAGAGCGTCGTGATTCAACGCGGTCGAGCCCATGGGTTAGCGCCCGGGCAAGCGGTCGTGACGGAACACGGTGTGGTGATCGGCACGCTGTCTCGGGTTGATGCGCAAACGTCGATTGTCCGATTGGTTACCGACAGCCAATCCCAATTGCTGGCCAAAGTCCAAAATGATGCGCAAAGCCGGGGAATCGTGAGCGGGGAGCGAGGTCTATCGCTGGCTATGAAATTCCTGCCGCGGAATGATCAGGTTACCAAGGGTCAAACAGTGGTCACCTCCGGGCTAGACCCAAACATCCCGCCTGATTTGCTGATCGGGACAGTTGAAGACACGGCCGCTCAAGCCGGTGAACTGTTTCAAACAGCCGTCATTAAAAGTCCGGTAGAATTTCAGCGACTGCGAGCGGTTGCGGTAATTCAATCGCCGCTATGAACCGATCACTCTGGCAGCTGATTGGTTTAGGCGGATTGATGCTGGTGCTGGCTTTGTTCGATATTACCGTTATTCAACCGATTGGCTGGCTGGGCTCCGGCCTGGGACTGACTGTCTTTAGTGTGGCCGTGATCACCGCCCGGTTGGGAGCGTGGCCGGGAGTGATAGCCGGGAGCGTGGCCGGTCTGACGTGGCAAACTTTTTCGGGTTTGCCGAGCGCCGTCCACCCAATCGCTTTTTTACTGAGCGTCGGCATGATAGTAGTCCTTAGCCGTCGGGTCTTAGCCACCCGGTCATTGCTGAGTTTCGTCGGCCTAGTCGCGGTCGGGACCGTTTCCTATCAACTGAGCGTTTGGGGCATTACGACCTTCGCCCATGTCATCCAGCCCACCGCGCTCGAACCACGCTGGCCCGTCTGGTGGACGATAGCCGGGGTCCATGCTATAACCCACCCACTATTAGCCGGTTTTCTGTGGCGACTGAGCGGGCGAACCCGTGATTACGCCACCGCCGGTTTGACGGTTGATCAATCATTCTAAAATGAACGCGGCTTTCGATCTCTTCGGTAATCCAAAAACGCAAACCACCAATCTGGACCAACAACCGGATCTGCTTGACAGTGATCCGCGGTCCTCAATCAGGACTGAACAGAGTTTATCGACCGTCACCCAAAAACCTTGGTGGCGCTGGGTGTTTATCGGTATGACAGCGGTGGTGGTGCTGGTGGTAGGACGCTTAGTCCAGTTACAAACGGTTGAAGGCGCCACCTTGCGGGGTCGAGCGGAATACAACCGGTTGCGGATCCAATATTTAGCCGCGCCGCGGGGTTCAATCCTTGACCGGAACGGGCAAACCCTGGCCACGAATGTGCCGAATTTCGCTTTGACCGTTGTGCCGAGCGATGTTCCGAGTACTGACGAGGCGTATCAAGCCTGGTTGAAAAAACTTCAGCAGTTGATGCAATGGGACGACGCCAAACTGGCTGATGTCAAATCCAAAATCAAGGCCGGCGGAACGGATCCGGTGGTCATGCATGATCATTTAGGTTATGACCAAGCCTTGCCGTTGATGGTCCAAACAGCTGAACTACCCGGGGTGGCCATTCAATCGCTGCCGACGCGCCAATACCCGTTGGGACCGGCGGCCTCATCGGTGCTGGGCTATACGGGGATTGTCAATCAAACTGATCTCGACAGCCGTCAAAATTTGCACCCGCAGGATCGGGTCGGAAAAGCCGGATTAGAACTGACCTACGACACCACCTTGTTTGGGACGCCGGGACGTCGGGAAATAGAGCGCGATGTCCGGAATCAGCGGATGGAAGTCCTGCACGAGCAAAATCCAAAACCCGGCCAATCATTACAACTCAGTATTGACGCCGGTTTACAGCAAGTTATGTACGATTCCTTGGCTCAAGCCGTCAAACAAGCCCACGGAACCGGTGGCGCCGCGGTGGCCATTAATCCGCAAACTGGCGCGGTTCTCGGGATGACCAGTTACCCCAGCTACGATGACAACTGGTTTGTGAATGGATCGTCAAACGATCAGATCAGCCAGGTATTGCAAGATCCAGCCAACCCGCTCCTGGACCGGGCGATTGCCGGTGAATATCCGTCGGGTTCGATTATCAAGCCGTTGATTGCATCCGCCGCCTTAGCCGAGAAGATAGTGACGCCGAATACCACCGTGCTGAGTACCGGCGGTATCACCATCGGTCATGACACGTTCCCGGACTGGAAAGCTGGGGGTCATGGAATCACGAATCTTTCCAAAGCGATTGCCGATTCCGTCAATACGTATTTTTATACCGTCGGTGGGGGATACAAAGATCAGCCGGGACTCGGGGTAGACCGGATTGTCAGCTATTTAGAAAAATTTAACTGGGGTTCACCACTGCAAATTGATCTGCCTGGCGAACGCGGCGGATTTTTACCCACCAAGCAATGGCGAGAACAACAACGTCCTTCGCCCTGGCGACTGGGTGATACCTATCACTTGTCAATCGGACAAGGCGATTTATCCATTACCCCTCTTCAAGCGGTGATGGGCATTGCGACGGTGGCGAACGGTGGAACCGTCTATCAGCCGCATGTGGTTCAGGCCGTCCTGAATCCAGATGGATCGGTAGCTAAAACGATTGCACCAAACGTCTTAGAAAAGGTAAATATTTCCCAGCAGGATTTCGCGGCTGTTCGAGCCGGATTGCGTCAGGGAGTAACGGACGGCAGTTCACGCGCATTACAGTCCTTACCGGTTACCTCCGGCGCAAAAACGGGAACCGCCCAATTTGGCAATCAAGGTAAAACCCATGCCTGGCACGTTGCTTTTGCGCCTTTTGATGACCCCCAAATCGCGATCGCCGTCATCATTGAAGCCGGCGGTGAAGGCAATGTGACAGCCTTACCGGTAACCAAAGCCGCTTTGAATTGGTATTTCAAGCCTACCCCCTAGGTGTGGATAACTGATTGACAGGGGAGAGGAGGCAGCGTAGTATATGCCCGTTGCCGTACGGCTGCCTGATTTGACTATCTCTATGAACGACAAAGTAACCTATCTCACCAAAGATGGACTCGACAAACTCAAGGTCGAGTTAGATGAACTTGTGCGAGTTCGCCGCAAAGAAATTGCCGCCCGTATCCAAGAAGCCAAGGAATTAGGCGATTTGTCGGAAAATGCTGAGTACCAAGAAGCCAAAAATGAACAGGCTTTTAACGAGGGCCGGATTGAGGAATTAGAAAATACCATCAATCACGCCGAATTGATTCCGGAAAATACCAAAGGATCCCGGACAGCCCGGGTCGGCTCAACCGTCAAAGCGACCCAAAACGGCCAACCAATCACATTTTCTATCGTCGGTTCGAATGAAGCCGATCCGTTGACCGGAAAAATTTCAAACGAATCTCCGCTTGGCCAAGCCCTGCTCGGGAAAGCGGTCGGTGAACAGGTTCGGGTGAACACGCCAAAAGGCGAAGCCACCTACCAGATAACCGAACTTTCCTAAAGCCCGGTTGAGTTGTTCGGATGGCTGTTTTTGGCTATACTAACAGCCATGCCAAAGTCTGATCAAGAACAGATTCGCGCCCAACGGCGCCAGGATTTACTGGCAGCCCAGGTTGAACTTTATCCGGCCCGAACGCAGCGGTCCACCCAAATTGAGCCCTTACGTACAGCATGGCAAGACGGTCAGACGCAAACCATCGCCGGCCGAGTCCGGGCCATCCGAATTCAAGGCGGTTCGGCCTTTATCCGTCTCGAGGACGAAACGGGTCAGTTGCAAGTTTTTTTTCAAAAGAAAGAGTTAGCCGACTTTGCTCAGCTGGTCGAGAACCTCGACTTGGGTGATTTTCTCGAAGTCACTGGCAAAACTTTTATTACCAAACGGGGTGAACAAACGATCGACGCCACCCGTGTCCGGTGGTTAGCCAAGGCACTGCGGCCTCTGCCATCAGCATGGCACGGCCTGGCTGATATCGAAACTCGCTACCGGTATCGCGAACTCGATTTACTTTCCAATCAAGCGGTTCGTAACATCTTTACGATTCGCGGAACCATCTTAACGACCATTCGTAATTTTTTAGTGAGCCGCGGGTTCCTTGAAGTCGAAACGCCGATATTGCATCCGATCGCCGGTGGCGCTACCGCCCAACCTTTTGTGACGCATCACCAGGCACTGGATATTGATTTGTATCTGCGGGTCGCTCCGGAATTATATTTGAAGCGGCTCATTGTTGGGGGATTAGGCCGGGTGTTTGAAATCGGCCGGAATTTTAGAAACGAAGGGATCGATCGTGATCACAACCCTGAATTTACCATGATGGAATGTTATGCGGCTTTTACCGATTACACCTGGATGATGGAATTGACGGAAGATTTATTCCTTGAAGTGGCACAAGCGGTGAATGGCAAACCGGAAATCTTGATCGGCGATCGAGTCATAAAACTTAAAAAACCATTTCAAAGGATTTCTTATCGTCAGGCCATTCAACATATGACCAAGATTGATATTGATAGCCTGGATGATACCCAACTCCGCAATCAAGGTCGCCAGGCGGGTACTGATCTGCCCGACACCATGAGCCGTCCAAAAATGATTGATGAGATTTTTAAAACGCATGTTCGACCAAATTTTATCGAACCCGGATTTGTCGTCGATTACCCGATTGAACTCTCACCGTTGGCCAAGAAAAAAGCCGACGATCCAAAGTATACGGAACGCTTTCAATTGCTGGCGGGCGGCACGGAACTCGGGAACGCTTTTAGCGAGTTAAATGATCCGGTTGATCAACAGCAGCGTTTCGCCGATCAGGAAAAACTTCGGACCCAGGGCGATAACGAAGCTCAGCGGGTTGATGCGGCCTACATCAAATCGTTGGAATATGGATTACCGCCAACCGGCGGATTAGGCATCGGAATCGATCGATTGACCGCTTTACTGACCAACCAAAAGAACTTGAAAGACGTGCTCTTGTTTCCAACCCTTAAACCGGAAAGTGATGACCAGGGATGAAGCGGTAAAAATTTTGCATCATTACGTGCAAAATGAAAATTTACGTCGGCACATGTACGCCACCGAGGCGGCCATGCGGATGTACGCCGATAAATATTCGGGAGATCCGGAGGAATGGGGATTGGTCGGCTTGCTCCATGATTTTGATTGGGAAATCCATCCCAATCTGGACGACCATCCGACCAAAGGGCAAGCACTCTTGGAAGCCCAAGGTGTGCCGGAGCCAATTCGACGAGCGATCATGGCCCATGCTCCGCATACCGGCATTCGGCCGCAGACCCAGATGGAAAAATGCATTTTTGCGGTCGACGAATTAAGCGGATTTATCGTCGCCTGTGCATTGGTAAGGCCGGAAAAAAAATTGGCGGCTGTGCAAGTTGCATCGATTAAAAAGAAATTGAAACAAAAAGCTTTTGCGGCCAATGTCAATCGGGAGGAGATTGCCCAGGGAGTTGGACTGCTTGATATTCCGGCCGACGAACATTATCAGAATGTCTTGCGCGCCATGCAATCAATTCATCAGGAGTTAGGACTATGATCGACCAGCAGACCTTGGAAGGACTACGCCGACGGGGCCGACGTTTTACCGAACTATTAGGCCGAGCGGAACAAGCAGCCGGCTCGACCGATCAAAAGAAACTGCGGCAAAAAATTGAACAATTTCAAGCCCAGATAAATCAAGCCAATAAAATCATCCCAAGCCTTTCGCCGGCTGACAAAAAGAAAAAGATCGCGGCTGTAAAACCCATTTCAGCCAAGATCGCGGAACTCAAAAAGCAGCTCCAGGCATCTGCGATCCTGCGTTTACCGAACCCGCCGGCGACCGATGTTCCGAATGGCGATGACGATACGGAAAATGTGGTTGAAAAAGAAGTCGGTCAAAAACCGAAAATTGCCGATCCCAAGGAGTATTTAGCGCTGACCGAAAATTTAGGCGTGATTGACGTCCAACGCGCAGCCAAGGTTTCCGGTTCCCGTTTTGGGTACGTACTCGGGGACCTAGCTGAAATGGAATTCGGCTTGGTCCAATACGCGCAAGCAGTGATTCTGAAACACGGTTTTACTATGGTGGTTCCACCGGTCATGATTAAGGAAGAAAACATGGCGGCCATGGGTTACCTGGCCGGAGGAGGGGAGAGCGAGACCTATCATTTTGCCAAGGACCATCTGTATTTGGTTGGCACGTCGGAACAATCGATTGGACCCATGCATCGTGATGAACTATTTTCCGAACCGGATCTACCGAAACGCTATCTGGCATTTTCAACCTGTTTTCGGCGCGAAGCGGGGAGTTATGGAAAAGACACCAAGGGGATTTTACGAGTGCATCAATTTGATAAGCTTGAAATGTTTTCCCTGACGCTTCCTGAAGATTCCGATCAGGAACATCACCGCCTGTTAAGGTTGCAGGAAGAACTGATGCAAGGCCTTGGCTTGCCGTACCGGGTAGTCAAACTTTGTACCGGAGATCTGGGCTGGCCAAGTGCTCGGACCTATGACATTGAAACTTGGATGCCGGGCCAAGGGGTCTATCGGGAAACCCATTCAACGTCAACCACCACCGATTATCAATCACGGGCCCTAAACATTCGAGTCCAACGAGCCGATGGGAGTAAACAGTACGTGCATATGTTGAATGGCACGGCGATAGCGGTTGGCCGGATGCTGATAGCCATCGTTGAGAATTATCAACGGTCCGACGGACGGATTGATGTGCCGAAAGTCTTGCAGCGCTGGATGCGGACTAAACGAATCGGCAAGTAACGACGCATGGCAGCATCCCAACGGACGTGGATTGAGATTTCAGGTTCTCATCTACGACACAATTTTGCAGCCTATCAAGAGTTGCTTGGCCCGGCAGTCTCGATTATGCCGATCGTGAAAGCTCATGGCTATGGTCATGATGCGCAGCTGGTTATTCAGGCCCTGCGCGGTTTTCGGACAGCCGGTTATGGCGTCGCACATGGTGATGAGGCGTTGACTATCCGGCAAGCCGGGTATCGCGGCCGGCTGATTGTGCTCAGCTCTTGGCAGCTGTATCAACTCCCGGAGTTGCTTAGCCAGTCGATTGAATTGGTGGCCTGGGATTGGCCATCCTTGGCTCGGCTAGAAACTCGGGCGCGGTCCGGAGGTCGGGTAGCGGTTCATCTCAAATTAGATACGGGAACCAGCCGGATCGGTTGGTTGCCGTCTGACCTCCCAAAACTTTACCGGTATTGCAAGTCAACCAGGCTACAAATCAAGGGGGTATTTTCCCATCTGGCCAATGCCGAAGAATCAGGTCGAAACTTTACCCAACAGCAAGTAAAACGTTTTACGACACTAATAACGCCGTTGCTCTCTATCCAGGGGATACAACCGCATATTGCCTGTACCGCATCACTCGGCCGCTATCCAGAGGCTCATTTTGGCCTTGTACGGCTAGGTTTCGGGCTGTACGGGTATTTGCCGTCACCGGCGGTTGAAACATGGAATAAAGCCAATCAGGCTAAATTGCGATTACAACCGGTTTTAACGTGGAAAACCCGAGTCCTTCAGGTTAAACGCGTGCCGGCCGGTACCGCCATTGGCTACGGGTCAACCGCCAAAGTTAAACGCGCAAGTTGGATCGGGATTTTGCCGGTTGGATACTATGACGGTTATGATCGGCGATTATCCAATTCCGGCTGGGTACGAATTGGTAACCGGACGGTACCGATCATCGGACGGGTGTGTATGAACCTGACCATGATCAATCTCGGACAGCGTGCTTGCCGTCCCGGTACGGAAGTTACCTTGGTCGGATCACGGGTGCCAGCCACGGACTTGTGTCAGGCGGCCGGTTTGTTCAGTTACGAATTTTTAAGTCGGATAAACCCGGAAGTCAGCCGGAGACTGGTATGAGTTGGTGGTCACGCAAAAAACGTAAAGTACCCGAGCCAGCCCGCCCAAAAACCCAGCAGGCGGAAAATCCATTGTACGCTTCAACTGATCCGTCGATTCAGGCTTTTCGACGACGAGTGCTCTATACGACCGGTACGATTGTGGCCGGCATCGTGATCGGATTGGCAATCTATGGACCCTGGTTGCGCGTTACCGACGTGCAGATCCGCGGCACACGCTTACTTGACCCTCGCAGTCTCCAATCGGTTACGCAAACGTATCTCGATAGTCAGCGTTGGTTGCTCATACCCAATCGAAACGTTTGGTTGCTTTCGCGAGGTCATTTGGCAAACTATTTAACAAAGAAAATTTCCCAGCGCCTTTCGATTGAACAGGTCAGCGTTAAGAAAAGCTATCCGCATACAATCACGGTCACGGTGGCCGAACGCGTCCCGATCGTCCGTTGGCAATCAGGGCAACAGCAAGTCACCGTCGACCGTCATGGGGTAGTGATTGAAAGTATCCAGACAGATACCACCGACCAGATACCGCTGGTCCAGGATCAATCGGGCCGTAGCGTAACGATTGGCCAGCAAGTCATCGCCGCCAATGGAATGGCCGCTATTCAGGAAATACAGCGGCTGTTGACCGAACGCCAACGGAAAATTGAATATTTTATTGTCCCATTAGCCAATTGTCCGGCTCCGCCAGTGATCGCTCCTGAAGAGACACCGCCGGGTGACCAAACCAATTCGAATCTTAACGCCGCCCAAACACCGGTCGTAAATGTCAATCAGGATACCAATCTGGCTGGGCAGAGCGATCTCGGGGTGAATGCCAGTTCAGCGCCGGACCTGCCAGTCTGCGACCAAGCAAAGCTCCAACTGGAGAGCGTCGAAATTCATGTCCAGCTGGCTGACGGTCCAAAACTGCTGTTTGACCGATTACAAGATTTACCGAATCAGGTTGCGATTGCCGAGCGGGTACTTGAAGATCCAGACGAACGCCCAAGCTTCCTATATTGATGTCCGGTTTGGGGACCGGGTCTACGTCCAGTAGGTTTCCGCTCTCTTTAGAGACGTAAAAGAAATATTCTGCGACTCTAGATATTCTTGAAACGCCCTAGATGCTGGGCTCCCCTGGCTACGGGAGATACTGTAATGGATTGACCGGGATCCCGTCTTTGTAGATAGCGAAGTGTAAATGCGCGCCCGTAGTATGACAGGTCACGCGTAAAATGCCACCCGAATGGCAAGCTATACCGGCACCCCAGGTGTACGGCAAGCCACCGCTATAGCCGAGTTTTTGACCCTGGACAACAATATCCCCTTCACCGACCGCGATCTTGTGCATATGCAAGTATTCCGTCAGGTAGCCGTCGCTATGTTCAATAATCAACTGGCTCAGGCAGGCTTCCGGTGACGGACTCGGGAAACAGCGAACTTGTTTGACTATTCCCGCCGCCGGTGCCGAAACGATCGTATCTTGTGGAACGGCGATATCGAGCGCCCGATGTCCGGATTGAAAATAGGTGGTTATGACTCCATGGACGGGCCAGATGAAACCATCAAAATTAAAAGTCGGCTGCTCCCCCGCCGCCCGTTGCTTGATTGCACTCGCGACTTGCTGGATGTACGCATAAGCCGCCTGTTCTTGTTTCACGGCTTGTTCATACAGAGCTTCTGATGAGTTCTGAGCTGATTCAGCTTGGACCAAGAGACTGGATTGTGTCGATTTCAACCCTTCTTGGCTTTGCGCCTGCAGCTCGAGCTGAAGTTTGGCCTGTTCGACGGCATCTTTTTGATCCTGCTCGTCACTTTGTTTGGATTCAAGCTCCTGGCGTAGACGTTGCAAAGTTTCGACCGACGATTGAATGTTATCGGTAACCGTGGCCGTTGATTGGTAGGCGTCGAAAAAATCGTTGAAATTATTGTAGACGAGCAAGAGCGATAGCGTTGAGGTACGAGAATTCTTATCGAGCAAACGAATATATTCAGCCAGCTGATCGCGTGAAGAATCGATTTGATCGGACTTGGCGTCTAATTTCGTGCTGGAGCTGCGTTATTTGTAAATCGTGTTTCTCAATTTCAGTCTGTTTACTCTTAATATCCAAATCCAATAATGCGATTTCATTATTAATCAAAGAAATTTGGGACTGAATCCCCTGGACCTGATCTTGGTATTGAGAAATTTGCTGTTTGTACTGATCTGCCTGGGTACTGATTTGTTCAATCTCTTTGCGTTTATCTTCAATCTGGTTATTTAAATCAGCAATGTCTTGGGCTTGCAGATCCTCGGGGTTAGGCGGTGTTGAACCGGTGCAATTCCCTTGCGCATCAACCAGCGGACATGGGCCAGTATCCTGACCAAAAGCCTGTTTGATACTCGGCCCGGTCATCACAAAAACAGCCAACATGAGCAAGCTGGCCAAAGAGACAGTTATGACTTTTCGTGTGTGTTTTTCGGGCTTCATCCGAGTTCCAAGGCTACCATGAAATCGAAGGTTTGTCAACCCTCAAGTTTGGTGGCGATGGTTGTGAGTCGACGGACTGACTCTTCGGGTCCGAGCAGCGCGAGCAAATCAAATACATCCGGACTCCCCCGACGGAGCGACAAGCCTACTCGCGCCGGCCACAGCACCGCCCCATTCGTCAGGTTAGCATCTTTGATGGCCGCCAATGCAATGCTTTTCAAGCCAGCTGGATCCCAAGGAGACGGTTGCCGCTTCAGCCACTCCGTAAACCACTGCAGGTCCTGTTTGACCTTTTCCGGAGTACCTTTTTTCGGAATTAGCAACTCGCCAGTGAAATCCTTTTGCTCCGTGTCCCAAACGGGTCGAAATACAAAATTTATCAATTCGTTAATTTCCCCCAACCGTATCATGCGTTCTCGGACTAACTCAATTGCGCGGGTTTCAAAATCTTCACCGGGTGAATCGGATGGAATTTTCCAAAAAGTTTTCAATCGGTCGCGTAATTCTTGACTGGGAAATTGACGAATATACCAACCGTTCAGCCAGTCAAGTTTGGCTTGATCGAACTTGGCTCCGGAAGGATTAACGTCTTCGAGACGAAATTGCTGCAGCATGTCCTCCATACTCAAAACTTCGTTTTCACCTTTCGGATGCCAACCCATCAGGACAAAAAAGTTACGCATAGCTTCCGGGAGATAGCCCAGGTCACGAAAGGCCAGCGCCGAGGCGGCCCCGTGGCGTTTTGAAAGTTTTGAACCATCGGATCCTAAAATAAGTGGCAAATGCGCATAGATAGGCGGCGCCCAGCCTAACGCATGATACAGCCAAATATGTTTCCCGACTGATGGTAACCATTCTTCAGCCCGAATAACATGGGATATTTTCATGGCATGGTCATCGACCACCACCGCCAAGTGATAGGTTGGAAACCCGTCGGACTTCAGCAACACACTATCATCCAGTTGATGGAATGCGAAAGTAACCCGCCCCCGAATCAAATCTTGATGTTCAATCGAACCGCTGGCCGGTAAATTCATCCGAATAACCGCCGCCTCTCCCCCGCGCCGACGAGCCTCGACGTCAGCAGGTTTTAGTGTCGCACAATGTTTATCATATCTGGGCGGTTGTTTCGCGGCCGTCTGCTGTTTTCGTAATTGGTCCAAGCGCTCCGGTGTACAGAAGCAGTAATAGGCTTTATTTTCGGCTACCAATTGTTCGGCATATTTTTTATACCGTTCAAGACGTTGGCTTTGAATATACGGACCGTATGGCCCGCCTTGCTGTGGACCCTCATCAGGCGTTAGGCCGTACCAATCGAGGGCTTCAAAAATTCGATCCGCACTGCCGGCCACCAGGCGTTTCTGGTCGGTGTCCTCGATCCGGAGGACGAACGTGCCCTGGTGCTGGCGAGCAAATAACCACTGGAACATGGCGATCCAAATTGTGCCGATGTGGACTTCACCGGTTGGTGATGGTGCTAAGCGGACGCGGACGGAATTATGATCGGCCATAGTGTCGATGCAAGAGAGTTCGGACAAAGTTCCAGGTGGCATTATACACCCGTTGGCGTCGATGCCGCGGATCGTGGAACTTTCCGGCCTGCAGCCAGGTCCAAAGCCATTCTAAACCACCGGCCCGGACCCAGCGCGGAGGACGCTGAATGGCGCCGGCCAAATAATCAAAAGTTCGCCCGATTCCGATCGCTAACTTAACCTGGTGCAAAGCTTGGCGATGCTGCGCTATCCAGAGCTCCTGTTTCGGCGCGCCCAGCGCGACCAGGAGAATATCAGGTTTCGCCCGATGAATCTTTTCTATTACCCGATGATCAGCTAACCGTTGCCACCAACCGCGGTACCCTGATTCAAATCCCGCGATATGCAGCTTTGGATAGGTACGCTTGAGAGCCACACTCGCACGTTCGGCAATGCCCGGCGCTCCTCCATACAGAAAAACACTGTATCCCCGCTGCGTGGCGCGTTCGAGTAAAGCCAGAACAAAATCCACGCCGGGTACCCGATGTTTGAGCGGCTGTCGAATCAGTCGTGACCCAACCCACAGTCCCATCCCATCCGGTAACGACAAATCACTCTGGTTGAGAATCTTGAGAAATTTTGGATGTTGACTGGCTTCCAGTAAGAATTCCGGGCCGGGCGTCACCACCTGGTGAAAGCCTCCAGACCGAATCATCTGCTCAGCGCGATCGACCGCCTCACCTAAACTCAGATCGTCAATCCGGACATCCAGCATCGTATGGGTAGGTTTCGGCATAGATTGCATTCTACTCGAAAAAGTGCTATACTTCAAGCAGTATGTGGAAACAAACACTCACCCTGGTTGCCATTATTTTGGGAATGGTTTGGTTTGCCCCAACAGCCAAAGCCGCGCCGGGTAGCTTTAACGCTAACCTGGTGATTTTTGATGATGAAATGACAAATTATCAGGGTTTCTCGACTGATTGGGTACAAGCCTTCCTGAACAACCAACCCGGGGTCTTGAAGAGCTACACAACCGGAGGAAAATCCGCCGCCCAAATAATTTATGAAACGGCTGCCAAGTATCATATCAATCCGCAGTTCCTGCTGGCCAATATGCAGAAAGAATCAAGTATCTTAACCCGCACAAGTTTTGGCAGCCTCGGTCAACAATACTACTTAGACTGGGTTATGTTCTACGGATGGTGCGACAGCTGCTCAACCGGGTCCAATAAAGGTTTTGCTAATCAAGTCGAGGCGGCGGCCTGGCAATTTCGACGCTATGTTGATCAAATTGCCGTCAATGGATATACCACCTATGGCGGTTGGGGTCCGGGGATAACTAAATCAATGCAATGCATCGCGAGTGACGCAAATCGCGGACTGTGTACCAATGGCACGACCATTCAAATCACTCCAGGGAATGCCGCCACCGCCGCCTTGTACGCTTACACGCCGCATCCCGGCGGCAACTATAGTTTTTGGTCGATTTGGAAAACGTTTCGATTCGATTTAGTTCGGAAATATCCGGACGGTTCATTAATCCGAGCGGCCGGTGACCCACGGGTGTGGTTGATTCAAAACGGCCGGAAACGCTGGTTCACCAATAGCACGGTCTTTACCTCGGGGTACAGTTTCGCGGACGTGATTAGCGTTCCGAGTGACCACCTCTTGCTGTATCCGACCGGGACCGAAATTAGTTACCCGAACTATTCGCTGCTGGCTTCGCCATCAGGCGGCATTTATCTCCTTTCGAATGACACCAAACGTCCGATAAAATCACGACAAGCCTTTAATGCGGCCGGTTTTGATTGGGGTCGGATTATTCATGTCGATTGGAAGGAACTAAACAAATATCCAGACGGCACGGAAGTGACTGTCAATAACGCCTACCCGGCTGGTCATTTGCTCCAAAATAATCAAACCGGCGCGGTATATTTTGTGAAGGATAGCAAGCGTTACCCAATTGTCTGTCGCGAAATTCTCTATTCGCAATTCAACCACTCCCCGATTTCGGCCGTGGCACCCGCTGAAATCGCTAAATTTACTGAAGGGCCGCCGGTTGGATTTAAAGATGGTGACCTGGTGACCGCCGGCAGTACCGCGTACTTTATTTCACAAGGCTATAAATTACCGATCGCCGATCCGGAAACCTTTAACGCCTATCGGTTCGGTTGGGGTAATCTTCGGCACGTCAGCGATTCCTGTCTGAAAGTCCATCCAACCGGTCCGCAGTTAACCGTGACCCAACCCGTCCAATCAGCGAGTCAATAATCCATGGCGATTGTTTTTGCCGCAGTTGTGCCGCATTCACCACTGCTCGTTCCGGGTATCGCAAAAAATCATCAACGTCTTTCGAATGGGGACCCGTCAAATGGTGGCGCAGCTGGGAGAGGAACTGCACGCCGCACAACCTGACGTTTGGGTGGTGTTAAGCCCGCATGGTCCGGCCCTTACCGGCAGCGTCGGGATAGCAGTCGATGAAAAACTCCAAGGGAGTTTAGTTGATTTTGGCGATATCCAAGATCGGTTGGAGCTCCCAGGCAGTCCAAAATTAGCTCATAGTTTGCGTCAACGGGCGGAAGACCAGGCGGCCGCCGTTAATTTGTATACCCCAGCCAGTCTTGATTATGGCGTGGTGGTGCCGGTGATGCTGTTACAAGGACCGACCCCGGCGGCCGTCTTGCCGATTGATTTGGGAGGGTTACAGGAGTCCACGGCTATTCATTTCGGACGGGTGCTTGGCGACTGGGCCACCGAACGTCATGAACGAATTGCGGTGCTGGCTTCGGCTGACTGGTCCCGGCGTGAACAACCCGAACATCCGAACCAAGAACGCCCAACGCCGGAGGAGCGCCTCGTCTCGGAGGCAATTTCGGCTGTTGATCCGGCTCGCATGGTGCAACCCCAACCGTCCGACACCTGCGGTCATCTACCAGTACTGACATTACTGGCCGCAATGCAAACACTCAACGCCCACGGCGTAATTCGATCATTTGAAGCACCCTATGGCGTTGGTTTGCTGACAGCGGCTATCATGCCACATTGATATGCTGGTTAACGTTGTTCCGCTGCGACGGCTAAGCGCAGATCACGATTGGTTTACCTACGAGCTGCCGGATGAAGTTCTGGTTCCCATCGGAAGCTTGGTCGAAGTGCCTTTTGGGCGACAACAAATCCGCGGCATAGTCTGGGAACCGGCCAGTCAGGCTCCGGCCCATCTCAAAAAAGTAACCCGCCCGCTGATCCCGAGTACGGTGGTATCACCATGGCTTCGTTTATTGGCATCGCTTGTTGCCCAAACCTATCAGGTGTCATTGGCCTCGATCCTGCAGACCGCGCTACCAACTTTTCCCAAGAAAATCACCGATGATTGGATTCCGGCCAGGCAACAGTCCGCCGTCTCAAAACCGGACCCACAAACACTTTGGTATCGCGATCGGAAGTTTGCTTTGGAAGCGCTGGAAAATTGGATTAGCCAGTCACCGACGCGCCCGACGTTGGCTGTATTTCCTACTATTGAAACCGCGACGGAAGCTTATAACCGGTTAGCTAAAAAGTACTCCCCCACCCTCGTAACCAGTCAACTGCCACCCGCCGCCATCAGAAAAATATATCGCGGTATTTTAACTGGATCGATTCAAACAGTGATCGGTACAGTTTCGGGGCTCTGGTTACCTTGGCCGTCATTTCCCTCGCTGTGGGTTGATCAGGAAGAACACCCCGGACACAAGCAACTCCGACAACATCCCCGTTTACACCTGCCGTCGTTGCTGGCGTCGCTGCCAACTGACCAAACCGTGACGACTCCGGCTCCGAGCGTCTCGTGGTATCATCTTCACCAACCCCCCAGCCCTCCTCCAGCCGGTCAACGCATGCTTTGGCGATTGGATCAGCCCCTCGTCCATCCATGGATTACGGCGGAGTTTGGCGATGCTCTTCAACGAGCAACCCCTCGTCAACCGATTTTTTGTATCCTTCCCCGCCACGGCGATGCGCATCTGTTCCGTTGTCCTGAATGTAGTTTTATTTTACGCTGCAAACACTGCCAGACCATTGCCAGAATTACCAACCAGCAGTCGCCACAAACCTGTCAAATTTGCCGCCAACCAATCGCCGTGCCGACGGTCTGCCCGAATTGCCAAAGTCCGAAATTTGGACCAAGCGGTTTATCACGCACAACTTTTTTTCAACAACTCGCCAGTCGCTATCCGGAGCTGACTGTTCAATCGACCTGGCCGGCCGACCAAGAATTTGCGCTTGGCATCGGTACCTATCAGGACGTCCGTCATTTGCAAAACGATCGTGATTGGCAAGCCGGAGTGTTTGTCAGCGGTGACAGTTTGCGTTCCTGGCCGGATTTTTCCGCGGATGAACGGGCCTGGCAATATACCGCCCGAGTAGCCAGTCAATTGCCCGCTACACCAATCGCCATCCAAACGTACAATCATCAGGATGTTTTTTGGCAACGTTGGGTAACCCATAATGACCAGGCCTGGTACGCCCATGAACTTTCGCTACGAACCACCTTGGCATTACCGCCGATGGTTGATTCCTGGATCATGACCTATCCCGGTCCGGCGCCGGAGCAAGCCGTTTCGGTTGCGCTCCAAGCGCTTGAAAAATTCACTGCGCGCATTACGGTCCGGCGCTTACCACGCGAGGTCGGCCAACGTTCTGAACGACTTTGGATCGCCGCCAAGGGTATCCAAACGGTCACCGAGATTCTCCCGGCTACACTCTTCCCGTTCCCCTGGCAACGAGACCCGCATGTGACGTCGTGGTTGACTTGAAATTCGTTCGTTTTTCCCGTACACTCCGCCCCGTATGCGATCGCGCACAAAATTACCACTCTGGTTGTTAGCCAAGCCCAAGCAGGCGGAGGTACTCCGGATGCCCGCCTCACCTGTCGTGCATGCCGACATTCAAACGGATGCCTTTCAAGACTTGATTGATGATATGCTCCAGACGATGGTCCAGGCTCACGGAGTTGGTTTGGCCGCCCCACAAATCGGCCGTTCGATTCGACTGGCGGTGATTGACGGTTACGCGAATCATCGTGACCAACCCTACGTGTTAATTAACCCGACGCTCAGTCGCATGAGCAGTCAGCAAAATGACCTGGAAGAAGGGTGCTTATCAATTCCGAAAGTTTTTGGCGAAGTCCCTCGCGCTTCTCGCCTCCAATTGGACGCGCTTGATCGCGACGGCCAATCCTATACCATCCAGGCCGAGGATTTTTTCGCCCGGGTAATTCAGCACGAAGTTGATCATCTGAATGGACGGCTGTATATCGATCGGATGCATCATCTCACCAAGGGTACGTTACCATCATGACCACGCGTTTAGTCCTGTTCGGTTCGGGTGAATTTGGGGTACCAAGCTTTCAAGCCCTGGCACAAGATCCACGTTTTACCGTCGTCAGCGTTGTTAGTCAGCCACCCAAGCCATCTGATCGCGGTCAGCAGCTGCGCCCCACACCGGTCCAGGTTTGGGCCGAGGCCGCTGAGTTACCGGTAATTACTCCCGGTTCAGTTCGCGATCCGGACGTTGGTAAACAACTCGCGGCCTTACAGGCAGATGCCTGGGTTGTCATCGCCTATGGGTTTATTCTCCCACCGGAACTCCTGGCTCTGCCGCCTCGCGGTATTCTCAACGTTCACGCCTCATTACTCCCAAAATATCGGGGGGCCAGCCCGATTGTGGCCGCCTTGGTCGCAGGTGATCAGCAAACCGGCGTAACTTTTATGCAAATTGACGCCGGCGTGGACACGGGTGGCAGCCTGCGAACCTACACCGAACTGATCAAACCGGATGACACCACGCCAGTATTGGCCGAACGCTTAGCTCGACTGGCGGCCCAACATTTGCCAGATGATCTCCAAGCCTGGCTCAACCAAGAAATTACACCGGTGCCACAACCGTCAGATGGAGCCAGCCGCGCGCCAAAATTATCCCGCCCAGACGGTTATGCCACCTGGAATTCAGCCGTCGAATGGGAACGGAAAGTCCGAGCCTACACCCCGTGGCCATCCGTTTGGACGACCTGGCGCGGGCAGCGATTAAAAATCCTGGCGGCTAAAGTCGTCAAGGGTCAACCAACAGAACCTCCAGGAACCGTGATCCCAGGATCTAACCAATCGTGGATGATTGCCTGTCAAGACGGCTACCTTGAACCGATCCAAATTCAGTTGGCCGGCAAACGCCCGCAGGCGGCCGATTTGTTGGTCAAGAATTTTCCAGACCTGATCGGCACGCGTCTCGGAAACGACTAACGGGATTTTTCGGTAACTACGAACCCCATGTAGCGTCCCAGCATCATGCGAGTTTGCGCGTCAATAGCCGGAATTGATCCGAAGATAATCATTGTTACCGGCAGGAAAGTCCACTGCACGATCATCATGATCCAGCGATACCAGGGCACATGTTTGGGACGCCGGGGTAGAATACTCATACTAATAACGGCTGAGGCAAACAAGCCTATCATGGCTAGCCCCATCAGCAACTGAATGGTAACTGGTCCGTTTTGAACGAGTGGCGAACTGGGATGGGTTTGTCGGGCAACAAAAAACGGTAGCCACCCGAGGACCAAAATGAGCAGCGGTGCAATTGCCCAGGAATATATACCCTCCAGCTGAATCCAGGTGTATTTCAATTTGGTATGGACCGATAACGACCGATTGTGCAAGAAATTCCAAACGGTAAAGGGGAAATTTTCAACCCCGCCGTATGCCCAACGTTGAATTTGGTAATACTGATTTCGCATACTGGTCCAGAATTTCGGTGCCTGGACGGTATCCATAGATATCGGAAGGTAGAGCGGAGTAACGGTATAGTGGCCGTCATAATGTAAAAAACATTGGACAAAAATTCTAGAATCTTCATTCACCACGTCCGTTTGCCAATATCCGACCTCAATCAAAGCTTGTAAGGGCATGCTATGGGAGGAAAACGTAAACATCCGGTCAGATCGTTGGGTTTCACTCAACAGCCAAAAAGTTGTGCTGCTCGCCACAATCCGCATTAAAAACAAGGATTCCCAAACGTTGTTATGAAATAGCGGAATCGGTTGGAAGCTGGTCCGTTGTCGGTTCGGATGGGTTAGGAACGCATGGGTCAAATAGCTAAAGTACTGGGGGTGAGCGATCGTATCGGCATCAAAGGTCGAAACCAGGACATGCTCATACGGAATTTGCCGTTGGTCGATCCACGTCCGCAGGCGTTGGGCAGCCCAGGTACAATTCGCTCCTTTAGCCGCGATTTCTCCCGGAATATTAGCCGGATGCTCGGTGACTAAAAATTCCAAAAAGACTGATTGAAACTCCTGTTGCACCTGCATGGCAATCGGGCGGACACGTTCCGTTTCGCGTTCCTCAGTCGCGAGTACGATAATCATCCGATCTTTCGGGTAATCCACTGACTGCAACGAACGCAGAGTCGCCCGTAAAACCTCAATCGGTTCTTTATAGGTCGGAATGATGATGGCGTGATAGACGCGGTTCCAATTCGGAAGTACTTGCAGCCGGGCCAACCAATGAACGTGTCGTTCGCGTTGAAAGCGACGAAAACCAAGTAAAATATACCCCATCACATATAAGACGCGAATCAACCAATAGACATCGAAGAGTAAAATAAACACAATTGCCCACAAGGGTGCGATCAAACGATACGGCAATTGCAATGACCAACGATGACCAAACCAGGCCGCCAGGAATCATTTCCAACCAGCGGTACCGTTGTCGTTCAGTCCGATTCGTAATCAGGCGCTTAATCCATGGACGCATAGTGGGGGCTACCCTACCATTCAAGTTACCCGGAGTCAATTAGCCTAGGCTGACTACTTGCGTACGCCGCAAAGCGGCTTTGGCCAGCGCCAATCGATCCTGGTTAAAACTGTACAACGTGTAAACTGGGTGTCCGCGTTCTACCCGTTCGCCGATTTTATGGTGTAGATAAATACCGCCCAGTTTATGCTCCGGAGCTCCCAGCGTTCGCGCCACTTCATCAATCGCCCGGTTATGAATGGCCTTGATCCGCCCACTTTTTGCGGCCCGGACATCATAAGACACCGCCTGATGCATCAAGACTTCGGCATCGATAGCTGAATTTCCACCCTGGGCCCGAATAATCTGTCGCATCTTCTTGACCGCCGATCCGTCGGCTAAGGCCGTCCGGGCTTGTTCCAGGCCTAACCGGTAGGAAGTACGTCCGGTCAAAGCTAACAGCGTCGCGACAAGTTCAAGGGCTTTTTCTTCAAGGTCTAGCGGGCGGTTGGCTTTTTGTTGCAGGACCCGCATGACGTCACGCGCCTCGAGCGCCGGTCCAATTCCTTGGCCAACCGGTTGATTGGCCGGGTCCATCCGGACCGTAATTTTGATCTTGAAAGCTTTGGCCACCGCCTGAAATTTCTTTTCAAGCAGTTTGGCGGTTTTTACGTTCGGAATTTTTGTATCTGGCCCATACGGCATATCAATGACTAAGTACTTGATGCCCATGGCCACTTTTTTGGCCATAATACTGACAATCATCTTGTCGTAAGGTTCAAGCGAGAGTGGCTTCGAGACCCGGATAATGATATCGTCGGCCGGGGCAATACTTAGTCCCCCGCCCCATATCAAACACCCGTTCGTGTGGTTGACGATTGATCGGACTTTGTCGCCAGTAAACCCGACCGGCGCCAGAACCTCCATCGTATCCGATGTCCCCGAAGGTGAAGTGATTGCACGCGAAGAAGTTTTTGGAATGGTTAGGCCCAGGGCCGCGATCACCGGAATGGCCACCATGGTTGTTCGATTTCCGGCCAAACCCCCGACCGAGTGTTTATCGACAACATACGGGCTGGGCCACCGAAACATTTCTCCAGTTTGGGCCATGGCTTCCACCATCCAAACCAATTCATCAAGCGAATACGGTTTGACGTACCCGGAACTGACAAAATAGGTCGTTTCGATGGTCCCGAGTCGGCGGCTGACGATATCTTGAATAATTGAATGCATTTCCTCCCGGGTAATTTTTCGTCCTTGGAGTTTTTTCTTAATGGCCGCCACCGAAACTGGCCGGGCGATGACTTCAATCGTAAGTAGGTCTCCGGCCGTGGGCTTTAAGACTTTCCAGACTTCATCGAACAGTCCAATTTCCCCGTGACGGATCGAATGGTGGGTGATATCGGCGACCACCACCATACTTTTCCGTTGATAGGTTATTTTTAATCGATCTCCGGGAGTAATCCCGAAACTGGCTGCGTCATGACCGCGTAAGACCACAATCCGTGAATCGTTGCCGGTATGAATATCGATTGGTTGGAGTTTCAGGGCAAAGGACACGAGTCTAGGGCTTCAAGGACGTGATAATTGAGCGATGGGTCGGACGCTGAGCGGTCAACAATCCGGCTTTGGCGCCAATGTGCTGAATGACCGATTGCGCGTTACTGGTTCCAAATTGAAGTCCGGCCGGAATATCTCCCGGATGACGAATATATGAACTGATAAACCCGCTGCCAAAGGCATCGCCGGCTCCGGTCGTATCAACGGTCCGGACTAACCGAGTCGTGCAGTGCCAGGCTTGGGTAGCCGTACCGGCGACCGACCCGTCTGACCCCAGGGTGATGAGGACTACCCCGCCGACAAATTGTCGCAGGCGGTCCAAGGCTTCCCGGTGCTGATATTGGTGAAGTCCGAACAACCCGGCGGCTTCTTCCTGATTCAAACTGACCATGGCCGCCTTTCGAAGCAACGGTTTTAACCGGGTTAAACCGAGTGCCAATTCGGCCTGTCCGGGATTCCAGGCGATGTTCATTTTTGCCGCTTGGGCCCGTTTCCAGACATATTCGAGATCTCGCCGACTGCCGCCAAGTGAAGTTATGTAGAGCCATTTTGCGCGAAAACGGTGCCAGGGTACTTTTGTCACGGCGATCGACTGCGAGGCACCGCGAAATACCAAAGCCGTTCGCTCACCCCGCGGCGTCAGCAGTAAGACCGAATACCCGGTTGGTTGTTTGAGGTCCCGCATGAGCAGGGCGGTATCGACCTTTTCCTGCCGTAATTCCCGCTCAATCAGTTTGGCTCGATCATCGTGATTTCCAACCTCGCCAATAAACGCCGTTCGGAATTTTTGTCGGGCAAAGGCCACGGCGGTGTTGGTGGCTCCTCCACCCGTGCTAAAAACCACTTCGTCAATTGCTATTTTTGATCCGAGCGCAAAACATTCTGCCTCGCCGGTTGAAAAACTTTGGTCCGGGATAACTCGCAGCGCTCGGCTCTTGAGAAAAACGTCTCGGGTGGCCGATCCGACGGTGACGACATCGTAGTGTTTCATGCTTTCCTCCGGCTCCCAAATAGTATCATTTTCTTTTCCACCTCACGTTGCATCGCCTCGCGTCCAGCTGCCAAATAGACTCGCGGATCATAGAGTGATGCCTGTGAGCGCAAGGTCTTTCGAACCGCCGACGTGAAGGTCTCCTGTGAATCCGTATCAATATTTATTTTACAAATACCGAGTCGAATCGCTCGTTTAATCGCAGCCGGCGGTGTACTGGAAGCTCCATGCAGCACTAACGGAACATGCACGACTTTCCGGATTTGTTGCAGGCGCGGAAAATGTAAATGTTCATGGGGCTGCGGTGGACCGTGGGCATTGCCAATCGCGACCGCAAACGCCACCACGCCAGTGCGGCCAACAAAGTCGGCGGCTTGAGTCGGATCGGTCATCGCTAAACTCGGATCGCGGTTAATTTCGAACTGGTATTTCACCTGCCCCAATTCACCCTCCACGCCGATTTTTCGGCGTTTTCCGAAAGCCACCACCCGCTTGGTTTGGGCAATATTTTTCGCATACGGCAGTCGACTGCCATCAAACATAATGCCGGTATACCCAGCCGCCAGGCAGGCCTGGGCTTCCTTAACGGAATGTCCATGATCGAGATTCAAAACGACCGGAACCGGGGTAACGGACGCCAGTACTCGCACAATGGCCGCCAGGGCCTGACGATTACCGTACGCAATCGCTCGTTCCGACGTATTGATGATGACCGGTGAACGTTGGGCTCGGGCGGCTTGGAGCACCGCCTGAATCTGTTCAAGGTTGGCGACGTTAAAAGCGCCAACCGCGTACCGTCCACGTTGCGCTTTTTGTAACACCGTCTGTAAGGTCGCAAGCATGCCTGTAGTTTAGCATATTACCGGACTTTCGACACCGCATTCTGCAGTTGTCGTAAGGCCTGCGCCGGATCCCGGGATCGTAATAAAAATGAGCCGACCACCAAGCGTGAAGCCCCGGCCGCAACGAGGCGCGGAGCGGTTTGTGGCGTCACCCCACCATCGGCCGTAATCGTGCATCGCGGGTACCGGACGTGGAGTTGTCGAACTCGTTCAACCGTACCCGGCCAAAATCTTCCTCCATAGGCTCCCGGTCGAACGCCCATGACCGTACACTCCGAAACGCGTGAAAGCCAGGGTGTCAATTTGCCGATCGGCGTGTCCGGATTGATCGCCAAGCTAACAGGAATTTTTCGCGATCGAAAAAGTGCGAGCAGGACCGGCAGTTTCGGCTGTAATTCGACCGGAATAATTATGCGTTGTTTGGCGCCTGGCAGCAACAATGGTAGCCAATTTTCCGGCTGGACAACCATGCAATGCCATTCTGTCCGCGTCGGTAATTTTTTCGAACGTAAAAACGTTTGTGACACCGAACGTGTCTTCACAAACCGTCCGTCCATTACATCAATATGGAGTTCCCGACTAAGTTCAAGCGCCAGGGCCAGCCGCCGGTCAAACTGCTGAGCGGTACCCGCCAGGACAGCCGGAATAATTTTAACGCGCATGTTCGATCCGAGCGATTTCATGTAATCGACGGGTGTGCCGCCGTTGCTGAGAATAATCCGTGCGCAGCCAGGTTTGCACAATTTGTTTGGCCTTTGGCAGGGTCAAATGATCAGCCGCGAGCGATAAGACATTCGTGTCTTCATCACGCCGGGATGCACGAGCAACCGCCCTCGACCAGCCTTGCACCGCTCGAATGCCTAAAAATTTGTTAGCCACCAAAGCCATGCCGACACCGGACCGGCACGACAAAATGGCCCGACTGTCGGGTTGTCGCTGCACCAGGCGAACGGCGCGAGCGGCCCAAATTGGATAATCATCCGTTTGGTTTGGCCGGGCTGGCTCAAGCGACCGGACCTCCCAGCCCTGAGCCGACAGCCAGGCAGCTAACGAACGACTGAGTTTCCAGCCGCCATGATCGGAAGCGAGGATTAATACCGGCTTAGTTTTTGCCATGGATTTAGGAGTTGGTTTGGGTGGTGAACGAACGATCGGTTTCGACGCCTGCGTTAATCGGCGCGGAGGTATTGGTGTTGCTGATGGCGCTGTTGCTTGGCGTTGTTCGCGAGCTCGACCACCACCAAACACCGCCAGCCAGGATACCCAGGACGATGATAACCACGATAATTGTGTTTGTTTTCATACGCGACGTTTAATTACTTTGATAGAGTGAAAGCATGTGTTTAGCCTTAGCCGAAATTTTTGTCGGATTCCAAGGCGGATCAAAGGTGACGGTGATCTGAACATCCGCCACACCCGGTATTTTTTTGACCGCTTCGGTCAATTGATCATGAAAATACGGGACCAACGGGCAGCCGGGTGTCGTCAGAGTCATGGTGATACCCACTCGCTCCCCCGTCATTTTGACATCGTAGATCAATCCCAGACTCACGACGTCAATACCGAGTTCGGGATCGTTGACGGTTGAAAGAGCCTCAAAAACTTTTTCTCGGCTAGGCGCCATGTTTCGCCGCCTGCTCGCTCAGATATTTTTCAGCTTCAAGCGCAGCCATACATCCCCAGCCAGCGGCCGTAACCGCTTGACGATAGCGCCAATCAGCCACGTCACCACCGATGAATATTCCCGGGATTGATGAGAAAACTTGATTGGTGACTTGTAAATATCCCGGCCCAACGAGTTCAAGTTGATCGGCAAAAATTTTTGTATTCGGTTGATGCCCAATGGCTAGGAAAACGCCCTGAACCGCTAACTCCTGTTCCTGCCCGGTCGAAACATTTTTTAGTTTGATACCCGAGACTGTTTGTTCGCCCAAAACATCGACGACTTCCGTTTGGTAGAGAAATGAAATTTTCGGATCGGCTTCGGCTCGATGGACCATGGCTTTACTGGCCCGGAGTTTATCTGATCGGACCAGGACGGTAACTTTGGTGGCAAACTTAGTCAAGTACGTAGCCTCTTCCATGGCCGAATCTCCGCCACCAATGACCACCACCGCTTTATTGCGGAAGAAGAACCCATCACACGTAGCACAGGCCGACACACCTTTGCCTCGCAGACGCCGTTCATTTGGCAACCCGAGCCATTTGGCCGAAGCGCCGGTTGCAATAATCACGCTCTCGGCTTGATATGCATCGTCACCGGCCCATACGTGATACGGACTGGATGAAAAATCAACTCGGGTGGCCGCCGCTTGGACGATGGTGGTACCAAAGTGTTCCGCCTGTTGTTGGAATGCCTGCATCAATTCCGGGCCCAGGATACCCTTCGGAAAGCCGGGATAATTTTCGACCTCAGTGGTATTCATCAGCTGTCCGCCGGGTTCAGGACCGGCTAGAAGGATAGGTTTGAGATCGGCCCGAGCGGCATAAATTGCGGCCGTATACCCGGCTGGACCGGATCCGAGAATTAAGACTTTGGTGTGGGTAGCCATAGAAAAAGATTCGTTCCGTTGCTAACAGCATAGCATATTCACCGATCTTTTTCGATGCAGAGATTCTGACTATCCTAAATATTTTTTGGCTAATTACAGCACTTTTTCGCTTGCCTGATCGGGTTCGACCTGCCGGTTCCTTGACGGAGATAGGCGAAAACCCTTGGTTTTGCTATACTTTACGTAGGTTTACCATTTAATATTGCCCTACGCCTATGGCAGGAAAAGCAATGACGAAATCCGCATTCCTCGGAATGCTGGCCGAAAAATCCGGCTTAAGCCGTAAAGACGCCACCGCGATGTGGGATTTCATAGTCGAAACCGCCTACTCAGAGGCGAAGTCGAGCGGTGAGTTTACGCTCCCGGGTCTCGGCAAGCTGGTCAAGAAGCAGCGCTCCGCCCGAACCGGTCGGAACCCTGCGACTGGCGAAACGATCCAGATCCCGGCCAAAACCGTGGTCAAATTCCGGGTCGCCAAAGCCGCCAAGGATTCAATCCTCGGTAAGTAACGCTTTCCATATCCCCCACTCCGCCCTCGGCGGAGTGGTTATGGTAGGCGCAGTGTTTGGCCAATCGTTGGTTCAATAATCGACCACTGCGGATGGCGCTGCCGAAGCAGCGTGGCCAGGGCTGCCGCTCGATCCGGTTCGGAATGGGTGAGGGCAACCAAGTGTAGCCCCGGGATTTTTTCGGCATAGGCCATCAATTCATTCGCATCGGCATGCGCGCTTAAATCATTGAGAATGTCGAGTTTGGCCCGGACCGGATAGCGACGGCCATATATGCGTATATGCTTTGCTCCTTGGACCATATGCCGACCCATGGTATGAATGGCTTGGTACCCGGTAAACATTACCGTAGTGGTCGGATCGGAAACAAAATTCTTCAGATGGTGCAAGACCCGTCCGCCGGACAACATGCCGGACGCGCTAATCACCATCCACGGTCCCGGCCGTTTGAGTATCGCCTTTGATTCATCCACGCTTTGAGTAAATTCAAGGTTTGTAAAATCCAAGGGATTTTCATTTGGTCGTGAAAAATCCTGACGTGATTCTTTGTCGTAATCATTTTGATGTTTGGCGAAGACTTTAGTGATTCGGCTGGCTAACGGACTATCGATGATAATTGGGATCCGCGGAATTTTTCCTTCGTCCGTCATCCGGTGCAAAATATAGATTAATTGCTGGGTGCGACCCATCGAAAAGGCCGGTACAATCACGCGGCCATGCAATTTGACGGCCCGCTGAATGGACGCAATCAAGGCGCCTTCAACCTCATGTTCCGGATGGTGAAGCCGGGTTCCGTACGTCGCCTCCATCAGCAAGATATCCGCCGCCTCTTGAATTGGCTGCGGATCACGCAATAACGGCCTCCCAGGACGCCCTAAATCGCCCGTATACGCGAGTTGACGGGCTTGTCCGTGTTCTTGACCGCGAATGACGGTCACGGCTGATCCGAGGATATGACCGGCATCGTAAAGCTTTGCCTCCACGCCTTCGGCCACGGTCGTCCAGGCATGATGATCGGTATTGTAAGGCAAATGGACGAAATGCTGCATGACCGCCGGAATGTCATCCTGGGTATACAATGGCTCACCCGCATCCGGATCCTGAATGCCGTGTTTGCGTAAATACATGGCATCCTGTTCTTGGATATGCGCCGCATCGAGTAAAATCAATTCGGCTAAATCCCGGGTTGCGCCGGTGGCAAATATTTTTCCGCGGAATCCTTGTTTGACTAAGACTGGTAAAAGCCCAACGTGGTCGAAATGGGCGTGCGAAATAATGACGGCATCGATTTCAGCCGCCGCAAAACCCAACTGCTTATTCCGCTCTCGCGCCTCCTCGCGGTGACCTTGGTATGCCCCGCAATCCAATAATATCTTTTTACCGGCGATTTCTACGAGATGTTTCGAACCGGTAACTTCACCGGCAGCTCCAAAAAAAGTGACATTCATTGTAATGCATGGGTTGCCCAGGCGCGACGTTCCTGATTTCTAAATTTCGCGATAGCCGTTGTTCGAGGTTTGGCTGCCAGCAGCCGACCAAGATGCTGCCCAGACGCCAAGGTCGGGATAAAGACGTAATCTGATCCAGACCCATACAACAGATTTGCTTCGGCCACCGTTTCGGCCCGCATCAGGATCTGTGGACGCTTAGTTTTCGGCCATCCGCGAACAATCGACTGGAGAAAATGGAGATTATTTTCGACATCAGGACTGGTTGAAATGATGTAGCGGGCCTGGCGTAAACCAACCGCTTCCTCTAAATCCGGATCGGTTATATCTCCGTAAACCGCCGCGTAGCCTTGGCGGGAAAGCTTCGTAACGATATCGGGATCAAAATCAATCACCCCAACCTGTTTTTTCGGCAACTCTTTGATGATATTTTGACCGGTCCGATGGGCGCCGATTAGAATGATCGGCCGATTGACGGTGGTCGTGAAACGGCGATCAGGTTTGGGTGAATCGCGTTCAAAGTATCGTAACCAGTGTTCTAACCATAAATATATTTTTTCGCCATACAATATCATATACGATGACAACGCGATGGTAATCACCCCAACCAACGTTATCAGGGTAACCTCGGCTTTGCCGATATGCCCGACCTTATACCCCAAGGCCGCTAAGACCAAACTGAACTCGGAAATTTGTGCCACCGTTACCCCAGCTAAAAAACTGGTCCGACGGTGGTAGCCCATCGCCCCCATAATCATCAAGACTATCAACGGGTTGCCAATCAGCACAAACAACGAGAAGACGACGGCTGGCCAGCCAATGCCTTGTAAGTCCGATAACGCCAGCGTCGATCCAAGCGACACAAAAAACAGCAACAGAAAGAAATCCCGCAGGGGTTTAATTCGATTACTGATTTGAAAATGTTCGGCCGAATTGGCCAGGGCCAGCCCAGCCAAGAAACCCCCAATTTCGATGGAGAATCCCAAGCGCTGCACAATCGCCGCTATAATGAAGACCCAGGCAATACTCGAAACGAACAAGAGTTCCGTTGAGCGGGCGACCTGATTGAAGATTTTTGGCATCACGGACCGACCGAGCCAAGCCATCAAGCCAAATAACACAATCCCGCGTAAGAGAATCGCGATGGCTGTTGACCAGTTAATCCCCTGCCCGGCATGCACTCCAGCCAGGATCAGCAGGATCAGGATAGCCACGAAGTCCTGTACCAGTAACAATCCGACGCTAATTTTTCCGTACAGACTGTGCATGTCGCGTTTTTCGGACAATAACTTAACGATAATTATGGTACTGGAAAACGTTAGCGCGATAGCGATGTACGCCGCCGCCAACGACCCGAAACCCAATAACAGGCCCAGTATGAATCCGCCGACAAAGGTAAAGGCGATTTGTCCTAACCCAATCACGACCGACGCGGCGCCGACTAGCCGCAAGGAGGAGATATTAATTTCCATGCCGATCAGGAAAAGTAAAAACATGATCCCGAGATCGGAAAACGTTTGGTAGAGCGGATTGGTGGCAATCGGTGACAACTGGAAAATTCCTATCACCACGCCGACAGCCAAAAAAGCCAAAATGAGCGGCTGTTTGAACACTCGCGCTACCAGACCAAAAACACCGGCCAGGCCAAAGAGGAAGGCGAGTTCAAGGATCTCGTGGTTCATGCTGCTTGGTGTTTTTGTTCCATTTCTGCCATCCAGTATACCACAAAATACTGCGGCCGTGCGCCTTTAATTTCCAAAGATGTTGAATAACACCGCCAGTACAATAACTGTGACAATAATGATGATGGCGAATTTATTCATGGCGATATTTTAGTGTTCCTTTTTGGCTCCGGGACTTGGATTCGCCGTCGCCGTGCCGTGCGCGGCTCTGGCCGGGGCCTGCGCTCTTGCGCCACTGGCGCAAGTGCTCGGCCCTTCGAATCATCTGGGGTAAAGGGAATGGGACTACCTGATTTCAAAAATTAGGTAATTCTTTTGGCTCCGGGACTTGGATTCGAACCAAGATACCCGCCTCCAAAGGGCGGTGTCCTACCATTAGACGATCCCGGAATCAGGCGCGGATCACGCGTCATCAATTATGCATGAACGAAGCCGTGCGAGTATAACCGAAAAATCCCTATTATTCAAGCCCCCCGACGGAAAGCCTACACGCGTAAATAGCGGCCAATCGCCAGCACCGAAGAGATAGCTGAAAGCCCAACTCCTAACCCGATCTCTAGCCCTAAAATCTGCCAGACATGACTATGGACATACCCCAACAAATTAATGTCGTACTGACCGAAGAAGCGTGAAATGGTCGGATTGATCAAGGACAGAACCGGTAAAATGAGCAACAGGGTAACCACACTGGCCACCAGTCCGTACAGGATGCTGGTGATGATAAACGGACCGCGGACAAAGGTATCGGATGCGCCAACCAGTTTCATGATTCCGATTTCTTCACGATGTGAATAAATGGTTACCCGAATCGCGTTAAAGACCATCAGAATCGCAATCACCCCGAATAAGAGGGTTAACCAAATGGTCGCGCCTTGAATACGTCCGACAATCAACGACAGCCGACTGATTAATGTTTGATTGCTTGCAAATTCATTTCCCGTGTCTTCTACGATGGTGCTGTAGCGATCACTTTTGACGAAAGCTGCGATCGCGTCATAATCGTCAAGTGATCGGGCGGTGACAACCAATCCAGCCCCCAACGGGTTTTCACCCAGTGCATCGAGGGCTGCATTCACCAACTTTGACTGCCCTTGGGTTTTCCGCAGCGCGTCAAGACGCTCGGCCCGGGTAACCAAAGTCACGTCTTGAACATCATGCCGGGCCAACAAATCCTGGCGAACTTCCTGTACTCGATCTTCAGAGGTGGTCGGCGTAAAATAGACTGATAAATTCACGTGATTCTTGACCGCTACCAAGGTTTGCTGGCCAACCACGTTTAAGCCCAAAACCAAACTCATTAAAAACAGGTTGAGGGTCACAATTAATACCGTCACCAACGATAGCCAGATATTTCGCCAGAAATTCTGACTGCCGAACTTGATCATGCGCCACAAAGTAATCATAGACTAGAGGATATATTTCCCGGCTTTTTGATCGGCAATCACGTGTCCGTGATCCAAAGTAATCACTCGTTTTTTTAGCATGTTCACAATCTCGCGATTATGAGTGACCAACACCACCGTGGTCCCAAATTCATTAATTTTCTTGAGCAGATTGATAATCTCCTGGGCATTGATCGTATCCAAATTCCCGGTCGGTTCATCGGCCACGAGTAATTTCGGTCGGTGAGCTAAAGCCCGAGCAATTACCACCCGCTGTTGTTCGCCTCCCGATACTTGCTCCGGGTAGCGATCCATCTTTTGGTCGAGACCGACTATCTTCAGTAATTGCGGAACGACGGATACTATCTTGGCGGTTGGTTGCCCGGCCACTTCCAATGCAAAGGCCACGTTCTCAAACAGCGTCTTTCGCGGTAAAAGTTTAAAATCCTGAAAAACAACACCGATTTGCCGGCGCAGGATAGGAATTTCATGAAAACTAATGCGGGTTATATCCCAGCCACCAATCTCGATTTTTCCGCGATCGGGTCGTTCCTCGGCAATGATTAACTTGGCCAGGGTGGTTTTACCTGAACCGGACTGGCCGACAATTGACACAAACTCCCCAGCCTCAATCCGCAACGACACATCTTCCAGACCCACGTGTTTGTGCTGGTAGAGTTTCGTTACATGTTCAAAAATGACCATGAAGAGTTTTGTTTTGCAAGTCCTGGTAGTTTACGGTGCCCAGCGATGATTGGCAAATGCCCAGTTCGTAATTGCGGCCGCATCGTTGAAGCGCTCAGTTTCGCTGGCCGAAGCCAGCAAAGCCGTCACCACCTGGGTACCCTGACTTTTACTGGCCGAACGCGTCACAAAAGTATACTTGGCTTCATCGATATAGCCGGTTTTCCCACCCGTGATGATCAGCGAATTATCGACTTTTCCGCTCCCCAGGAGCTTATCGGTCGTCACGAATCGGTGAGTTTGTCCGGAGTTCTTGGTTGTGAACGTGTAGTCACGGCGGACGGTCACGAATCGAATCGGTTCATATTCATGCAGGATTTGCGCCGTCATGCGGGCCAGTTCCTCAGCCGTTGAAACATTACCGCTGTTTAATCCACTCACCCCGACGAAGTGGGTCCGGCCAAGTCCCCACGCTTGCGCCTTGGCATTCATTTTCGCCACAAATTCATCGCGACTCATGCCCGTAGCCCGAGCCAAGGCATCGGCTGCATTGTTGGCTGATCCGACCAGCATCGCGTAAAACAAATCCCGCTCTTCCAGGGTGTCGCCTGGCGCGACACGGAGATAGTCATACCGTCCGCCGTAACCGGCTGTATCTTCCGCCCCATAGGTAAAGATCCGATGTAAATCAGGCTGGGTATCGAGATAGACGGCAGCGGTCATTAACTTCGTCAGACTGGCAATCGGTACGACGTCGTCTTTGCGATACCAGGCCAGGAGTTGATTGGTCGTTTGATCGTAGACCGCGAATGGCCGGGGGCGAATGGATGGGAATGGAATGCCATTATTGCCGACTAAATGCACGGCCGGTAAGGTTTCAACTTTACCCAGCGAAAAAGCGGCGGTGGCGGTACCGAGCACCTGGGCGGAAACTGGCGAAACATTGACGCGCGTTAATCCGGCATTACTCGCGCCGAGTTGACTATACGCGGCCCACGACAAATCGATTACCCGTCCAGCCGGCTGGCCCCAGGTTGAAACGATTTTGACTTCAACGGTTTTCCCGGTTTCAAGACTGCGCACCCGAACCAAGCTGCCAACTGGAAAGTCATTGGAAGTGCCATGCAGCGTGGGATATCGCGATGAGCAAAAATTCTTACAGTACCACGAGGCTACCCCCTCTTCTTGGTTGCGATCTTCCAAAATTGCATACAACCCGCGTTGGATACCGGAAGGCGCTTGACCGAGCGTATGATCGGCGTTCAACCGGGTCGGCAGCGGATTCCAGATTTTGGCGTCCAGATCATAAACCCAAACTTGGCGGATCCAAGTACTATCGCCAAATGGTAAACCTACGGCCACCGATAACGGCTGGGCTGGGTTAATATGGGTATTACCGTCAATCGACAGTCGATAAACTTGCCCGAGGATTTTTCGATTGGGCGGGAGGGCCGGCAGATCACCTTCGTGAACCGTCCAGGTAACTTGCCCAGGGGCAACGATGCCATTCGGAAAAATTCCCGCATTGGCACCCGCAACCGTGAAGGTCTTCCCCCATCGGACGTACGTGGCGGAGTAATCAAAGGCCGGCGTTTCGGTGGCACTGGCTGGGCGCAAAAGCCAAAAACCACTTGCCACGACGATAGCCAGCAGGTACACTACGATTCGTTTCATGTGCGGGTATGGTTTAGTGGTAAAACACGACCTTCCCAAGGTTGAGTCGGGGGTTCGATTCCCCCTACCCGCTCCAAGGAGCCTGCGATCGATTCGTTTGCATCCGATTTTTGGGTAAACGAAAAACTTGGCATGCTGTCCACAGCAGTCTATCAAACCCTGGGCGAGTCGGCAAGAACGGTTGCAAGAAAGTCTTGAATTTTGGCTAAAATATCGGCTCGCGCGGCGGGTTCCAGCCAAGGGCGATGGTGGGTGGTTGGCAAAGCGATTTGTCGCTTGATGGGGCTAGCCAGATGATGGGCAATCGTATCGGCGCTGTTGGTCACCACGTACTGATCTTGCGCCGTCTGCATAATCAACGCCGGAGTATGAATTTGACCGAGCACCGGTTTAACGTACTGATCAAATATTGTATAGGTTTCAAAAATACTGGCAATCGGCCAAACCGCTAAAGAACCGGATTTCTCCATCCGCGCATAGTCATCAGCCGTCAAACCGGATTTTTTGTAATAGGGCGTAAACAATTTGAGTAAACGGAGTAAAATCCGCTGAAAGGGCCCACCGCGTTGGTATTTGAGCGGGGTATTCAGGGTTATAACTGCGGTTACTCGATCGGGGTGGCGGGCCGTATAATCGAGGGCCAAAGCGCCGCCAAACGAAACGCCAAACAGCACTACTCGCTGACATTGGCTGCCAACAAAATCCGCGGCCGCTTCGATCGAAGCTTGCCATTGTTGATGGGTTGTCTGGCGGAGTTGATCCGGACCTTGTCCATGACCGGCCACGCGGGTGCCAAAAACTGCGTATCCTTGGTCTTGGAGATCTTCAGCCAGGGTGCGTAAATCACCGATACTCCCCCCAAAGCCATGAATCAGTATGATGCCAGTCGGTCCGCCGGGGAGCCAAAAGGGTTGCGCGCCAGGGTGTACCTGCGTTGACGAGCCCGGTAATTTTGGGGTATGGTGTTCGTTGCTCATCTAGGAGAGGGGCGGCTGGCCGGTGTAGCTCAGTGGTAGAGCAATGCTTTCGTAAAGCAGAGGTCGTCGGTTCAATCCCGACCACCGGCTCCATGCCAATCGATTGGTTGAATATCGGTCGGACAATTGCACGTTGGCCTGGCGATTGTTCCAGTCTAATCCGCGGAGCCAGACGCGCACGCCGGCTGATTTAAGATAGGCATCAATGTAATCGTCAACTGACGGGGCGGCAATAAAAATTTGTCGGACATGGACTTGCCGCTGCCCATCTTGTTCGCGTTCTTCCACGACTTTAATAATGTGGAATCCGAACTTGGTATGGATCAAATCACTGGTTTCGCCGACATTCAGGTTAAAAGCCGCATTTTCAATTTCTTCAGCCAACGTCCCGCGAGTAATGAAACCCAAATCTCCGCCTTGGGCCGCGTAGGCGTCTTCACTGTACGTTTTCGCCAAATCTTCAAAAGACTGATCTCCGGCTTGGAGCAGCTTGAGGACTTGTTCGGCTTGTTTTTTAACATCCGCATTCAACTGGTCATTAAACGACAGATATTCGCGCAATTTCTCACGAGCAACTGCCACGCGAATAATATTGGCCTTAAACTGCTCGGGGCTCCAATCGTAGAGTTCTTGTATCGTTTGTTCGGTAGCCTTTCGATCACCCCCTTGGACCAACTGAGCGGTAAAAGCTTGATCGACGTCAGCCTGGGAGAGTTGAATTTTTTGTCGGTTCAGCAGGGCCAAGGTGGCGGTATCCCGAATCACTTTGTCCATTGCTTGCTGGCGAATATCGGAGGCTGAAACGGCCGGAAAAACCGTTGGGTTGTTAGCGTGCAACTGGGCCGAATAGTGTCCTAAGCCCTGGCGAATTTCGATCCAATTTGCTAACCAGATCGGATGCCAGCCAATACTGGCGGCCGGCAACGGTACAACCGTCGCAATTTTCTGTACCCAGGGTTGTTCTTGACCGGCTCCGTACACTGTCACCGCTAGGGCGCCAATTGCCAGCAGCGCCAAACCCACCAAGCCGAGTAGGCTGCCGAATATCCAACGATGTGACCAATGCATACTCATAGCTTACGGAAAATCATGGCGTTTGGAAAGTTAACCGGACCGAGGACCAAAAAAATAGTGCCACCAGCGCTGCGGTAGTGAGCCGGAATTTTCTGCAGCCGAGGCGTTATCGGCATTGGTGATGATTTGTCCGTTCGTATCCTTGACGCTGCCAGCCGGCACAACAATCACCTTCTCGCCGGGTTTTCGAAGTCCGAGCTGGAGACGCGCTTCACGCTCCTGATAGGTTTGGCTGCCCAGGTAAGCAATCAATTCCTGCAGCTGCTCTTGGCGGTGCTCCTCTTGGGTAATTTGCGTTTGTAATCGGGCTACCTGAGAGCTGACTTGTCGGGTTCGAAAAACTTCCCGAACTATAGCGACCGAAAAAACAGCCACCAGTCCGCCGGCAATGATAACGGCCCACCAGCTCGGATGAAAATTTTCCCAAGCACGTGATTTACGCGTCATGCTGGCGCTCCTCAGCTGGGGGTTGAGCCGTTTGATCGAGTGTCGTTCGAAGCGCCTGCAAGGCTTCGGCCACCGCTTCCGGTTTTGCGGCCGGCGGGCGCTGATCAGTCCGGCTCTGAATATCAACAATCATTTGTTGCAAAGCCATCGGGTCATGCACACCGTCCATTTCTAAATTCGTGGTATTCCCGGCGGTTTGTATGATGACCGTGCCATACCGAAAAATTGTCTGGGCCATGCCGCGAGTGGTATACCGGACATCCTGTATCTTGGCGTAGGGTGCTTCGGCCACCGTCCGTTGCCACAAGCCATGCTGATCAATATCAATTATTCGCTGATTGGTCAGGACTAGCACATTCCGAGACCAAATGTATAAACTCCGGGCTATCCAGATCGCCGCCACCAGCGCCACCAGCAAAAATCCGAGGAGTCCCCGGCCGCGCCATTGCAACCACCAGGCCAACAGAAAAAAATCGAGCACAAACAGCAGACCGCCGCCCAGCAGGCTCGGCAAAAATGTGACCCAGAAACGGCGGATTATCTGGATCGGCTCTTCACCTGGCTTCAGGTGTTTGCTAAGATAACGGTGAATCCACATATGAAACGACGAGTTGCTCAGCGCATTTGGATAATTATTTCCATCTTGATGGTGGCGGGCATGCTATTGTTTACCTTAGCACCTCTGCTGCAAGCTTCCTAGCGCTTCAGGACAGCAAAATAGGCTGATTGCGGGATATCCACCCGTCCGTGTTGGCGCATCCGCTGTTTGCCCTTTTTTTGCTTTTCCAGCAGCTTGCGTTTTCGGGTGACATCCCCGCCATAGAGCTTGGCCGTCACGTCTTTCCGCATCGCCGGCAAGGTTTCACTGGCGATGATTTTTCCGCCAATCGCGGCTTGAATTTTGATCTCGAACATTTGCCGCGGTAAGAGTTTTTTGAGACGTTCCGTAATTGCCCGGCCGACCGAATAGCTGGCATCACGGTACACCATGGAAGCCAGCGAATCGATCGGTTCGCCGGCCACCAGCACATCCAGGCGTACCACGTCGGCCAGCTGGTAGCCATCCAGGCGGTAATGCACCGTCGCATACCCGGCGGTCACGCTTTTAATGGTATCGTAAAAATCAACTAAAATTGAGGCCAACGGCACGGAAAAATGCAGCACCGCCCGGTCGGCTTCAAGATATTCAATGGTGGTAAATTCCCCACGGTACCGTTGCAGTGTTTCCATCACCGGCCCGATTGATCCGCTGGGCGTAATCACGTCGAGCGCGAGGAGCGGTTCCTCAATCCGATCCAAACTCGCCGGATCCGGCAAATCGAGTGGACTGCGGATGACAATCGGCTGCGATTGCCCACGCTGAAAAACATGGTAGGCCACCGAGGGCGTGGTCATCGTGACTGACACATGGTACTCGCGTTCGAGACGCTCCCGAACGATATCGAGATGCAAAAGTCCAAGAAAGCCGCAACGAAACCCCGGACCCAAGGCCGGCGAATGTTCAGGTTCAAATTGGAGCGAGGCGTCGTTTAATTGGAGCCGTTCCAAAGCTTCGCGGAGATCAGCGTAGTTATCACCTTGTTCAGGAAAAATTCCGGCAAACACCATCGGTTGAATGTCGCGATAGCCGGGCAGGGCCTGGGTCTGGGCACCCTCAATCGTCACGGTATCACCGACCTTGGCTTGGGCGACAGTTTTCAGTCCGGTCACGATGTAACCAATTTGGCCGGTGGTGAGCGCGGGAACAGCTTGGCGGCCGGGAGAAAATATTCCGACATCCAGCGCAGTCGTGCGAGCTCGCGTCCCTCGTAAGATTATTTTTTGGTTGGGCTGAACCTGACCGTCCACCACCCGAATATAGGTGACGACCCCTTGATATTCATCATAGGTCGAATCAAATATCAGCGCCCGGAGCGGCTGGTCGGGTTGACCGCTGGGAGGCGGTATCGCGGCGATAATCCGCTCGAGTATCTGGTCGATTCCCTGGCCGGTTTTACCGGAGGCTTCAAGCACCGCAGCCGGATCGATGGATAGCAACGAGGCGACCTCGGCTTTGACTTTAACCGAATCAGCATTCGGTAAATCAACTTTATTGACAATCGGGATAATTACTAATTCTTCTTGTTTCGCTAAATCTAAATTGGCCAGTGTTTGAGCCTGGATGCCCTGAGTAGCGTCAACAATCAAGAGCGCGCCTTCAACCGCGGCCAGCGAGCGGGAAACTTCGTAGGCAAAGTCGACATGGCCCGGAGTATCGATCAAATTTAGTTCATAGCCCTGCCAATGCATCCGAACCGGCGCCAACTTGACCGTGATCCCGCGTTCTCGCTCAATATCCATCTGATCGAGTAATTGAGCCCGCATTTCACGTTTGGTGATGGTTTTGGTGTGCTCCAACAAACGATCGGCCAGGGTTGATTTGCCGTGGTCAATATGCGCGATGATCGAAAAATTTCTGATCCGACTGAGTGGCGTCATGGATTGGCTGGTTTACTGCCGCGCCGGAGTTTTGCGAGTAAGCGATCAACTCCGTGCCGTATCAAATAGGCTTCATCTAAACGAAATAACGTGGCAAAAATGGTATAGCTCAAAACGCCGACGATCCCGGCGCCAACCGCTTGGGCCAGTACGCCAATCGCCCGCGACAAATCGAGGCCGAAACTGACAAAGAATATTTTTGAGCCTTGCACCGCCACCGCCATCAAGATGGAGACACCGATAATTTTGAGTGTCGATTGGATTATCCGATCATCATCCAGCGAACCTAGCCGCCGATGGAGCGTCCAGGTTAATAAACCCGCGTTCACCACGCTGGAAATAGTATAGGCCACCGCCAAACCTTGAACACCCATAATTGGACTCAGTAAGACCGAGCCGGTAATCGCCAGGGCTACGGCAATCACGGTGTATTTGACCGGCGTCTTGGTGTCCTGCATCGCGTAGAATGAGCGGGCCAGAACCGGAATCAACGACTGGGCAAAAAATGAGAGGGCAAAAAATCCCAAGGTTTGGGCGGTCGCGATGGTCTCCGCCCAGGTGACTTGACCGGCGCCGATAATTACTCGAACGAATTGCGCGCGTAACTGCAGAAATAAGACCGTCAGCGGAATGATAATAAACAGAATCTGTCGGACAATCTGGGAAAAATGTTGAATAAATTCCTTCCGTCGATTCTGTCCGAGCAGTTCGACAAAGACCGGAAACGCCACCGTCGCGATTGAAACACCGACGATACTAATCGGCACGTCCTGAATGTCATTCGCCCAGCGAAAAACCGAGAGATTCGATGGACCGAGACGGGTGGCGATCGGAATCGTGGCGAGTTGATTCAATTGGGTCACCGACTGTCCGATCGTGCGAGGTACCACGAGTTTTCCAATTTGCCGGACCCCTGGGTGCCGATACCCGGCACTTGGTCCGAACCGCCATCCGATCCGCCACGCCGCGATAAAGTTCGAAGACACGTGTAAGAAAGCTCCCACCACCGCTCCCCAGGCCACGCCGGCTTCACCCAGAAATGGCACCAACACAACAATCCCGAAAATTATGCCTAGATTATTCAGCATCGGCGCCAGCGAAACCGCTAAGAAGTGGCGGAACGACTGTAAGACGCCGGCAAACACGTTGCTCATCGCGAACAACAGCATGTTCATCGAAAGGATGCGGGTCAGCAGGATGGCGGTGTGCTGGGAATCCGCACCGAATTCACGCCCGACCAATAATTTCACAATCGGTCCGGCTCCGAATAGCAGCGTGATTCCCAAAATGGTAAATAGCCAGACCAAAACATTCAAAATCGAACGAGAAATCCGCCAAGCCTCGTCCGGGTTTTTTTGCCGGTAAGCAATAAAAACCGGCATAAAGGCCGTCAGCAATGAACCTAAAATCAGCGTCCCGTACAGGAAATCCGGAATCGCAAAAGCAGCGTAGATAGGATCCGCTCCCTCGGCCCCAAAGGTTGAAGCAATCAGGCGCTGGCGGATTAACCCCAGCCCCTTACTGATTATCCAACTCGATCCGACTAAGACCGCTCCTCCGACAATAGTGGTCTGGAGCTTCAGAAATATTTTCCGCCACATAGGTGTGGGCCGACTCTACCATTTTTTTTGCCTTTTCGCAACTCCAAATCCGGCCGAATCAGGAGCGGTCCCACGCTGCGGTATCAAACGGAGGAGACGTTTGGTCCTTCAGTGTTGGGACATCGCTGATTCGGCCAGATCTGGGCAGCCCGTTTGGTTGTGCTGTAAAAAAGTGTATGCCCTTCTCACCAATCCGCCAAATTTGACGACCAGGTGAGAAGGGAGAGCACTCAAAACGAGTGCTCTCCACGAAATGACCAATGTTACCGTAAGGCTTGCCGGGCATCGTAGTGCGGCTGCCGCTCGAGCAGGACCGTAACCGGGCTGGCGGTCGGATCCGGAATGAAGTCGTTGAGTTCATCCAGTTCCGAAACCGTCAATCGAGCATACAGCACTTGCTGGAGTCGGAGCTTGTCCCGGAAAACGGAGACCACGGCCAGGCTGAGCACGATCACCATACCCAGCAACATCCAGGTACTCCAGATCCAAATCATGGTCCCTCCATTGGGAACAGCAGTTGGGTACCGGCCAAAACCGTCAAACGTTCATCGTCGGACAGAAAGATGCAGGCTTCGACCGGACAGCGGTAAGACCGCCGCCGGTGCCAGGGCTCCAGTCGCTGCGTAACGCAGTGGGAGCCGGCCGGAATTGGCCGTTTGCACAGCCAACAGACACAGCGCCGGGGGGCAATGACGGCCTCAGGCACGCGACTACACGCACCACCCCTCGAACCAATCGACGATCTCGTCATCGAAGTCCTCGAATGCGTTCTGGAGATCCTCCGACTCATCCGCTCGGTCGTAGTCATCTGCCGTCATCTCCACTCGCGGATCGACCGCGAAATAGACTTCATTGAGCAGCCGCTGATGCTCAGCATCCAGCCATTCCTGGATCTGTTCCGCCAAGCTCAGCTTGGACAGGGAGTCGATCTTTCGACGACGACTCATCCGTTCCTGGCGATCATCGAAATGCCGACGCCGCCAGCCGGTCGGGTGCAGCTGACGCTTGGCCAGTTGCGGTTGTCCATGGCGAACTTTCGCATCCACCGGGTGACATGAGATGACCGGAACAATCAGCGTCCAGAGTGGTTCAACACTGACCCGATCTTCCTTGGATGAATTGAGTCCTTGCATCACATCCCCTCCTGGGTTGGTGATTGGTCAATTTTTGACAAGGTGCTTCCTCTCATGAGCGCCCGATGTGGAGGAACATCAGACGCTCGTGAGAGTGGGAGGACGAATTGTCGGAATTCGCCCTCCCTGGTTGTTGGTAGAAAGAACGTTAGGTAAACGGCTTCACGCGCATCACCACCTTTCTCCGCCCCGGAATCAGTCCGATGGGCGTGTGGAATTCGGTCGGCTAGGCCGCCCGCTGACGCTGCTTCCGCTGCCGCCGGTCCTGCTCCTTCGGCTTGGATGCCGACGACTGCTCGTCCTTGACCGGATAACGGCGACGCTTGCGCCGCTTGCCGCTGCGATGCTTCTCGGGACCGATGTAGATCGGCGTCGATACCATCCGTTCGGTCGGAACCGTCTGCTCAACTACTGTTTCGGACCGCAACCAAAGTTCATGGGCGTGGTCGTGCAGTTTGTCCCGCTCCTCCTCGATCCGGATCGACAGTCCCCGGATATCGATGTAGAGCTGGTTGATCCGATCCGTGGCCCAGGCAATACACCTGGTTTCGTAGACCGTAGGTTTGGGACCGCAGGACTGTACCCGGTTCGTGAGATTCATGATCTCGAACTCGCAGTCGGAACGCCGGCTGGTCAACTTCTCCAAGCATCGGACCGCCTTCTGCAGTCCGTCTTCATGAAACTGGATAGACAGGGGTGTGAAGACCGCGTTCATGGCAACCCTCCTGGTTGAGGTAGTCAACAGTTTTGAAAGATCTCCTCCCTTGAGCATTCCATCGTGAGCGGCTCACGCCATGCTTGATGAAATGCTCGAGGGAGGGTCAGGAGATGCGCGCAGTGCGTGCATCTCCTGACCGGGGTACATCACGGGCGACCGAAGAGCCGCTTCCAGAACGGCCGCCGACGCTGCTTGCGCCGCTTGGCCGGACGAACACGATCTCCGCTGGTCCTGACGCGTTTCAGCTGCCGACGCTGCTTGGTGCTGGACAGCCAGCCCTTGGGATCAAGCGCCAATTGCAGATCTTTGAAAAATCCGGTCATTGAATCCCCCGTCGTGCTAGGCACGGTAGAAGATGACATCGTGCAGCGAGACTCCCATTCCCTCACGAGCCATGGCCAACACATTCTTCGCGCGATTCGGTCCCATCCTGTACCTCCATGCGCTTGAGGTGTGAACGATGCTTCCCTGAGGCCAACCACATGTTGGCTGGAAGCGTTTGATGCTTCGCCTGCTTTACAGCTTCGGCCATGGGGTAAAACACCACAGCAGGAACAGAACGCCGATCGCCTTGGCCAACCCGGTTACCACCATGCGAACTTTGGTGTTCGCCTGATCCAGGTCATACGCAAAAGATGAGTATTCTCCCTGCATGGTCTGGTTAACCTGGGTGGAAATCTGGCGCAATGATTGCAAGGTGTTGCCACAGTGTGTAGCCATTGAAAGGCCGATCAGTAGACCAAAAATCGCGAGTGCTCGGCCCATCCAAAGTTGATGGACGATGTGATTCACGATCCAGGCCGACCCAATCATCAACATCGAGAAGATGAAGAGAACTGTGAAGGTGATCAATTCTTGCCGAAAGACTCGATATTGCGTCAGCAACGACCGAATAAAGATCTCCTTGGGATACATGGTCAACCCCTTGTCAAGGTATACGGATTGAAAGGTTCAAATCTCTCTTGAGTATCCGATGTGGAGGAACATCAGATACTCGAGGGAAGCGGGGTTTTGAGAAGACCTCGCCAACCCCTTGGATTGCTCAGGCAGATTGCCGGTGACTTTGCTGTTCCAACCAGATGCGATTGTGGGAGCGGATAACCTCACGGATATCCTCACCCATCAAGTCACAGGCTGCCCGGAGCATCCGCACATCGGTGGTTTCGCCGTTCGTGAAATTGACGATGATGTGGTAAGCCTCGGTAACTTCGGATACCGGCTGCGAAGCCTGATCCGAATTGATGCCAAACAGCATCTGCATGAAGCGCCACATGGAATATTCCTTTCCGGGCGGCAAGGGGTATGATTGATGCAAGGAACACAGCAGGAGGCGAGCGAGACGCGATTTTGCCGAACCGAGGTCAGACGTATCGCGTGATGTCCGTGTGCCGAGGCTTTGAGAGTTAGACCCTCGTAGCCTGAAGCTCAGGACGGCCGGAATCAATCCATGCTTGAAAGCAAATTGACCGCCGGTGCTCTCCCCTCCTTGTGCATTCCGTGAAGGCAGGAAGTAAAGTTGTAAGATGCTCTCGGAACAACACGATGGCTTTGATCATCCGTCGATTCCTCCGATGGTAGGCAAGTAGAATGAACGTGGAATTTCGGAACATATCGGGAGGCAAGCGTACCGCGTTTATTCGCCCGAAGGTGAATGTCGCGGTGATGTTGACGCGGTCTGGCTTTGGAAGTCGAGACCTCCGAGGCTAGGCAACGAAAACGGCTGGAATGGATCCATGCTTGTAGCGAATCCAGAACCAGTGCTCTCCCCTCCCCGTATGTTCCCCCGTCGCGGATACAACCGTGACCGACGGGGACTTCAATCCATAGGTTCCTGCGACTCAAGACACGCGGCCCGAAGCCGCAGAACCAACGGATTGAAATGAAAACAGGTGTGGTAGTTGAGGACAATGTCGACAACACACCACACCCGTTTGCTTGGATATGAGAATATGTTTCGAACAACGTCTCCTCAACGCGTTCTTCCGAATAATTGTAGGGTGCGCTCGAAGCTGTCTCCTCTTCAGTTCTCAAGCGTAACGAAGCAGCATACAGCAGCCCTTTCAATATGTCAAGAGGGCGCTGGCGCTACCCTGTGCTATTTTGGCTAATCTTAGCTTAATTCTATTTTTCTACCAACGAAAATACCCGTGAAACTGATGAGTCTGTTTTCCAACTGACCGATTGTTTTTGCGACTGACCGCTGGTCGGTGAATAGGACCGAATCGCACCCTTGGCCAACTTGGCCGTAACCTGCCAATCCCGGCTGGGCGCGCCCGGTTGTTTTTGCCAGGTCAGCGACCAATCGGTATCGGTTCGGGGGGTCGAAAACGTGAAGGTGAGCGTATCGGATTTTCCGGGCGCCAATAAACTCCAGGCCCCAAACACTTTACGGCCACTTTCTTCCGTTATCCGTAAGCCGCGATCCGGTTCCACTAGAATTTTGCCCTCGGCTTGGTCAAGTTTTTTCGAGCGCTGTGTCTCGTCAGCCGGCGTCATATAAAAACCAGCCGGTAACGTAGCGGCTCCGGATACGTTCTTGAAGGTGGCGCTGGCCGGTGCATAGACTCGGATAAAGTCCCGATTGGTTTGGCCCGTCAAAGGATCATCAGTCTGTCCGTGATGCTGACGGTGAACGGCGACGGTGTAATTGACGACGTCAGACTTTATATCGGCGGTAACGGCCACCGCGGTATCGATGACCCGATCCGTTTTTCCGCCACCCAAATTTGTATCAACCACCGCCAGACTATCCCCAGTTTTTGGGGTGACCAACGCCCCATCCCAGCCTAAGCGGGTAACCGCGTCTTGAACGGCGGTAGCTCGGCTGGTAATTAGAACGTTGGATTCGGCCGCCTGGGTCAGTGTAATGGCCACCGCCTGGAGGGCTTCCGGCGCCGTAAATTTCGTCATGGCTTTGAATAAAGCGGGAATCAGGTCCAGTAAAAATTCTTTGGGATTATTCAAGGCAATATCATAGCCAAATTCAACTTGCAGTTCCGTGGCCCGGACAAAATTATCAGCCGTAATTTCCGTTTGGTAGCCCTGGGGAGTGATCGGCCCGGTCAACCGGAGTAGATCCTCGACCAGGGCGGGGGTTAGATAGATCACCCCCTGTGGTCGAAAGCCGCGCGCCTGTTCGTAAAAGTCTAGCAGAAAATCCGATGATGTCGGAACATCAAAAAACCAGTTGGCGTCATGGAAGGTCCAGTACGGCGCGACGGATAATATCGGTTCGGGCGGCAAGCTCGTATGCGGAATTTGAGCCGTCAAATCAAATGGCCCGGTCACCGGCGCATCCAATACCTTAAAGGTTCCCCGATCGAATTTGACCAATAAGAAGGTGCCGATAAATCCCCCGGTGGCCCGGAGTTCGTCATTGTTTTCAAAGACCACCAGATACTCTTGAGGTTTCGCCTGACCAAATAAGCCGGTCAATAAGGTTACCACGTCATGCAATCGGGTACTGCTCCCGATCAACGAAGCGTCAGCCAATTGCCAAGCGTGAAATTGTTCGCGATAGGCGGCCGGAACGGCGCCGAGTTGAACTTGATGTAACGCATCGCGGGCGGCTTCAATATGGGCGATAACCGGCTCCAGCCGATCGGGCTGGGCCAGCAACGGCGTCAAAAAACCTAAATTGCCGGAAATGATCCCCTTAGTGTTTACCTGTGGCAAAGGATCGACCGGCGGCGCGGCCGCGATTAAATCGCTGGCCAAACGACCGGCTTCCGAGGCTTCCCGCCCGGCGCTCAAGAGGGCTTCAGCTGAGCGAACCCGACTGCCAGCCCACGGCACCGTCCGGACCACCGACAACGGGAGGCCGAAATCATGACGCAAGGTGGTCTCGGCGGTTTGTAATTCGTTGGCGGCCTGGCCAAATTTCTGGCCGGCGGTTTTGGGTTGATTTTGACTGAGGGCTTGACCGGCAGCCTGTAGCGTTTGGAGGGCCTGTTTGGCCTGATCCTGGACCCGTCCGACGGTGCCAGCCGCCTGGACAATTTTCCAGCCGCCCCAAACGCAACCGGACACAACGCCCACTAACACGACAAACTTAGCGGTTTCTCGAAGAAAGCGAGTCCGGTCAAACCGTGAACGACTTGGGTTATGCGTTGGCGATGCTGCGTGTTTGGTCCCCGACCAACGTGGAAATTTCCGGCGTGGCCGCTTTTCCTGACGGGCACGATCTTCCGCTACCTGACGGAGATCCAGGACATTATTCGGTTGTGCGCTCACGGATGCCTCCAACTGATTGATAAACACTGAGCGTTGCGCGCGCCATATCGGACCAAGAGAATCGGGTCAGTCGTTCTTTGCCGGCTGCGATCAACTGCTCACGCTCTAGTTTATCATGAAGTGCGTGATCAATCGACCGGGCGATGGCCTGAGTATCCTGCGGGTCAAAATAGCGGGCGGCCGCTCCGAAGATTTCCGGTAAGCATGAAGCCTTCGACGCGTAGACCGGAATTCCGGCCTGCATCGCTTCCAACCCCGGCAAGCCGAAGCCTTCATACAGTGACGGGAAAAAATAGGCTTGGGCATGCTGGTACAATGCGGCTAGTTGATGGTCTTCCGCAAAACCGAACCATTGCAGGCCGGTTATGTTTCGATCAGCCGCGTACTGCTGGAGTCGACGAGAAAAATAATCACGTTTTCCAACCAAGACGAGTTGCGCCTGCGTGGCCGCGTTTGCAATCTGCCAGGCATCAATTAACCGTTCCAAATTTTTATGCGGATAAGAATTTCCGACATACAGTACGTAGGGCGGCCGAATTCCTTTCGCGGTCAGGCTTGACCACTCGGCCGGCGGCGGCAGCGGATCAACGGCTTCATAGGTCACCGTTAATTTTTCGATTGGCACGTGAAACTGTCGATGCACATCTTGTTTGGTATATTCCGAAACACAAATGATGGCCTGGGCTCGGCGAATAGCTCGGGTAATCACCCACCGATAGGCCAGGTACTTGATCCAATAAAAGAGCGGGCCTAAGGTCGAAGCCCGGGCCGTCGGGTATCGATGCAGCGTTAAATCGTGAATCGTTACCACAAAGGCGCCGCGGTACCCAACCGGGACATTAAAATGCGGGAAGTGCATCAAATCAAGTTTGGCTTGATGTAAAATTTTTGGAAATTGGCGTTGCTCAGTCAGGCTATACCAGCGAAAGTCAGCCCGAACTTTTGTCCAGCGCTCATTCGGCGGTTCCCAGTGTTCCCAAGCTTCCGATCGCAAAAAGACCACGTACTGATTGTGGGTATCCTGACGTGCTAAATGCGTCAACAGGCGTTCGACGTAGCGACCCAGGCCGCTTTCCTGTGGGCCGAAAAACCGCGCGTCAATACCGATTCGCACCGAAGACTCCTAGCGCAAATAATGTCGGAAAGCCGCCACTCCGACGCCGAAAACAAAACTCAAAACTAAGGCGATCCCGGCGTAGACCCAGGCATTCGGTCGGCTGGGCGCAATGGCCGCTTCAGATCCAATAATCTCGTAGAGCGATTTACCGGCGGCGTCTTGGTTGAGGCTGGCCGTCCGATTTTTGAGCACGGTCGAGACTGCTTGTGCAACCGCTTGAGCGCGCTTCTCTGTCCGTTCGGTAAACCGGACGACAATGTTCTGGGCTGAATATCGTTTGACGTGAAATCGAGAGGTTAAGGCGCTTAAGGAATCGGCCTCGGGATCAAGTTTGGCTTCGGTGTAAATATCATTCACCACCGAGGCCGTATCAAACCAACTGACCACCGTTTGAGAAAAAATATCAGCCGCCTGCAGCGCATAGTAACCGTCGTATTGATAATCCGGCGTAGCTTCGGCATTGATCCGGGTCACGGCAAAGCCCTCAGATGCGGCATACCGAACGGGTTGGACGGCGGCTGCAATAAAGGCGGCGGCGGTGGCCACCAACATCATCGACCCAATTAACCAGCGTTGCGCCCAGTACAATTTAATATAATCGCGGAGTTCCATTGCCATATGCGCTTATGGTAGCTGAGCTTGGTGCTTTTGCCAAGCCTGGTCGATGGCCTGCCGCAAGTGGCGTTGGAAGGTTGGCACGCTAAAGCGTTCCGCCCATTCGCGAATTGCGGCTGGATCGTACTCGGTCGGGGTAAAGCGGATGACCGCGTCAGCCAACGATTCCCACTCCTGCTCCTGAAAAAATACCCCGGTGGAACCGGTCTGGACCGTTTCCCGGGCTCCGCCGGCCGCAAAGGCGATCACCGGCCGGCCGGTGGCCATGGCTTCGACCGCGGTAATGCCGAAATCTTCCTCCTGGGGATTAATAAAGGCGGTGGCTTGGCCGTATAACTGATTTAACGCCTGGTCCGGCACTCGGCCCAAGAATTCAATATTCGGTTTGGCCATCCGTTGTAACTGTTTCAGGGTCGGACCCGAGCCATAAATTTTCAGCGGCACATTCAATTTATTAAAGGCTTGGACGACTAAATCAAAACGCTTATAGGGTACTAACCGACCGCCGGTCACGTAGTAGCCGCCGTCGCCGGTTCCCAGGGTAAACCGTTCAACGTTGACCGGTGGGTACAAGACCTGACTCTCGCGCCGATAGTACTTGTGAATTCGGTGCTGCACGGTTTTACTATTGGCCAAGAATTGATCAACCCGGTCAGCCGCCAGGCGGTCCCACATCCGAATCCGGTTGAGAAAGAAGGGGGCGATGGAGCGTAAAGGTTTGGTATACCGCAATTCATTCACATACTCAATCGTGTCGCTCCACAGGTACCGGGTCGGACTGTGCAAATAGCAGATGTGCAGGGTCTGGGGTTGGGTGATGATGCCTTTGGCAAAACTGGCTGAACTCGAAATCACCAAGTCATAACCGCGGAGATCGAGCCGCTCGATGGCGGTCGGCATCCACGGCAAATACCATTGGTAAAAACGCCGGCCACCCGGCCATCGCTGAATGAACGAGGTCCGGATGTCCCGGCCCTTGAAAAATTCGTTGGCGTTTTTTTGATTGTAGACCAGGGTATACAGCGGCGCCTCGGGAAACATCTGCATCATCACCTGAACCACGCGCTCGGCGCCGCCATCTTGGGCCAGATGATCATGGACGATTGCGACTTTCATGCTAGGCGGCGGTTTTCATGGCCACCACCGAACCCGGCGTACGAACCAAAATCGTCAAATCTAACCCGAGCGACCAATGTTCGATATAATACGTGTCCAAGCGGACCTCTTCTTCAAAGCTTAAATTGGACCGACCGGAAATTTGGGCCATGCCGGTCAGCCCGGGTTTGATGGTCAGCAGTTTCTTATGGTGCTTTTCATACCGGGCGACTTCTTCCGGTTCATGCGGCCGCGGCCCGACTAAACTCATTTCGCCCCGCAAAATATTCCATAACTGCGGCAATTCATCTAAACTCGTCTTCCGTAAAAATTTTCCCACCCGGGTGATGCGCGGATCATTGGCAATTTTAAAGAGTGGTCCGTCGGCCCGTTCGTTGTGCTCCATCAGCTGAGATTTCATGGCATGGGCATTCCGCACCATCGACCGGAATTTCCAAAGTCCGAAACGCCGTTGCCCCTCCCCAACCCGTTCGAGGCGGATAAAAATCGGCCCGGCCGAATCAAGTTTAACCGCGATCGCGATTAGCACGCCCGGAATACAGGCGATCAGCAAGCCTAAGACGGCCCCGAGCATATCAAAGGCCCGCTTGCCGATCCGTCCCCAGCCGTCCAGCGGGGTGCGCTTGAGTTCCATAACCGGAATGCCGGCCAACGAATCAAGCTCAACCTGCGTGGCATGCGCGTCAAACACATCGGCCGCATAGGAGAACCGCACGTTATATTCAAGACAGCGATCGATCAACACCTGGGTTTGGCTGCGTGGCAGATTGGCATCAGCTTGAATCACTAAATCGATTTGGTGCGAGCGTAAAAGTTCATCGAGTTCATCAAAAATTTCCGGGCCGGCCGTTTCCCAATGCTTGGTAACATGCAGGCCAATATTTTTTGAATGAACCCGCTCCAGCAATTCATGAGTCGTCGGGTCATTCCCGATTACGATAATTTGCCGGACGCCAATCCCCCGTCGGTACAGCAAGTGCCGTACCAGGCGCATCAAAAGGTGCGTTAGCCAGACAAACACAATCGCCAGCAGCCAACCGGCTAAAATGATAAACCGCGACGAAAAAAATTCGCGCTGGAAAAAAATCAGCACGATAATCAGCAGCACGCCGGTTGAAATACCCAGGAAAATCCGCCCCAGTTCGGCCGTTAATCGTTGCGGTCGAATCGGATAGACACCGGCTAAACCTAAAATTGCGACCCAGCCAATGGCCACGATTATCACGGTTCGAATGTATCCGCCGAAGGGAATCGGGTTGGCCGCCGGTAAAACCCCGGTCAACTGATCAAAACGAACGGTGTACGCGAACCAGCCGGCCATCACCAAGACGGTGATGTCGAGCAGGACCTGGAATGCCGCAAACGAGAGTTCTGTACGCTTCATGTGTATTCATGCCCGGCTTCAGACCACCGATAAGCCGAATTCTGTCAACCTCCGCCGGAGGCTACGGTTGACAAGTTCCCTTTCCGGGGATGCTTGCCGGCCGAAGTCTCCGACGCAGGCCGGATGATCATCTCTCTTGGACGGACATTGCTGCCCGCCTCATGCGATCTACCCGCCCCGCACACCGAGCTGGTGTGGGAGCCTATGCGATCTTGCACCGGAGAGGGTTTACCCGTCCCGATAGTCACCTATCGGGACCGTGGGCTCTTACTTTACCCGCCGAAGCGAGGTATCCCTCACGATGGAGGGCCCACGATTTCACCCTTACTTGAGTCTTGCCCTTGGGTTGGCATCTCAGCTGTGACTGCCGGTCAGAGACCCGCAGACTGGCCAGTGTGATGCTCCAAGGTGAAGTGCCTGAATAATTCAGACGAAGCAATTCCCGAGCGGTATGTTTCTGTTGCACTAATCCCTAGGCTTGGCCCCCACGCCAATACACACGCGCCGGTGTGCATTGGTGTGGGGGTTACTCCCGGTTGCCGTTAGCAACTCTCCTTGACCCTGCATGTCTGCAGGAGGTGTTCGGACTTTCCTCCCACCGAAACGCACTTGCGTGCACACCGGCGGGCGATCATCTGGTGGTCTGAAAAGGGCTGGTGCAGCGTACAACAAAGCCGACCGTTTGTCAATCGGAAGTTGCAATTATCCGATGCGCTTTTCTTCGAACCCGAAGGTGAAAATCGCCAAGGCGATCATGACCACCGCCCAGCCCGAAATCCAGTAGAGCTGCGTAGCTACGTCGCCAATCCCGGCGCCGTTGGCCACTACATCACGCAAGCCGGTGGCAAACGGGTGGAGCGGAAAATAGACCACCAAATGCTGTAACCATTGCGGCATGCTGGTGGTTGGAAAGAAAACCCCGGACAGGAAAAGCATCGGGAAGACGATCAGGTTGGCGATAGCCGGAACCGCGTCCACTGTTTTGGCAATGCCCGAAATGGTAAAGCCCAGTCCCAGGAACATCACGCCGCCCAGGATCACGAACAAGGCAATCAGCCACCAGGCGCCATAGACATGGGTATGGAAAATCAGGGCCCCAAAGGCCAGCAAGACAATGGCTTGGAACACCGCCACGATGAGACGGGTAATCACCTGAGCGGTCACAAACTGCTGCGGCTTCATCGGCGTAGCCAATAACCGTTTCAGAATCCCCTTCTCTTTATAATCGGTGAAGACGAAGGCTACCGAGAAGACCGCCATTTGCATCACCGACATGGCCACGATGCCGGGCACGAGGAAATCAATGTAACTGACATCCTTGGCGTTGATGTTTTGAACGTCCAGATTGAACAGCGTCGGCGCCTGGGCGTAGGCCAGGGTGGTTCGATCCAAAACTTGGTTAATAATGGCCAGCGCTGTTTGAGCTGATTGTTCTTGGCTAACATTTTTAAAAACCGTGATTGTTTGCGGTTCGGTGACGGCCTGACCCGGGGCCGGAAATAACTGGTCAGGAATTTGCAGTACTAATGAGCGATCACCATTCTCGAGCGCTTGTTTTTCCGCCGCTAAGCTCCCCTTGGTGATATCCAAGACATCAATCGAGCCCAGGCTAGCAACAAACTCGGTGGTTGCCTGGTCCGGCTGGTGTAATACGACACCCAAATTTATTTTCTGCGGTTTATCAAAACCAATCAACCCGAAAATACCGATAAAAATAAACGGCATGAACAAGGTGAAGAACAGGGCCTGCCGGTTGCGCAGGAACATTTTAATTGAAGCCAGGGTCAGAACTTTTGTGGTCATAGCATTATTCGCGTAAACTTCGGCCAGTCAGCTTTAAGAAGACATCTTCGAGCGTGGCAGTCTGCATGTGGAGGTTCGTGACCGTTACCCCGGCTTTGGCTTTCAGTGCAAAGGTGGCCGGCAAGACCGTTTCCGGCTGCTTGGTAACGATCCGAACGGTATGATCAATTAATTCGGCCTGCTCTACGCCAGGAATGGCTTGAATCATCGCTATATCAGGTTGTTTATCTACATGTAATTCAATGGTCGAGCCGACATCGGCTAACTTCAGCAGGCCTTTCGGCGTGTCGAGGGCGATGATTTTGGCGTTGTCCATAATCGCAATCCGGTCACACAGCACTTCCGCCTCTTCCATGTAGTGGGTGGTCAGGATAATCGTGACACCCTTGGCTTTGATTTGGTTAATCAAATCCCAAAGGTTGCGGCGAGCCTGCGGATCAAGCCCGGTCGTCGGTTCATCCAGAAACAAGACTTTCGGCTGGTTGACCAGAGCGACCGCGATCGAGAGCCGTTGTTTCTGTCCGCCTGAGAGTTCTTTGACCTGGCTCTTAAACTTTTCTTCAAGTTGCACTTCGCGCAGTAATTCCAGCGCGTCAACCTTGCGGTTGTACATGGCCGCGAAGGTGTCGATCAGTTCCTTCAAGTTGAGATTATCGAAAAACGACGAAGATTGCAGCTGAACCCCGATCACCGCTTTGACCTCGCGGGCATGCTTAGCCACATCCTTACCGTCCAAAATAACCGTCCCGCCGGTAATCTGTTTCAAGCCTTCAATCATCTCCAGGGTGGTGGTTTTCCCGGCGCCGTTTGGACCGAGAATACCGAAGGTCTCGCCTTCGGTCACCGCAAAACTAATGCCATCAACGGCCGTAAAGTCGTTATAGCGTTTGGTCAGCTTTTCAACAGTGATGATCGATTGCATATTGATGAGCATGCAGTTTACACGATTATTCGGTTTTTTGGAACTGCCAGACGGCTAAGCCCATAAAGACCGCGGAAAACCCCAGTAAGAACAATATATTTACGTACAGCGGATGCACGAGAACAATACTATTCGATCCCAACAAGACGCTCCGAAAGGCGTCAACGCCGTAGGCTAACGGATTAATATTCGTCAGCGCCCGCATCCAGCCGGGAATGCTCTGGAGCGGGAAAAAGGCTCCCGACAGGAAGAATAACGGGAACAATAAGAACTGCATGACCAGGCCGAAGCTTTCGGTCGATTTCATCCGTGAGGCCAGCAGAATACCGAGTCCCGAAATTGCGAACGCCAGCAGCGCGGCCAGGCCCAGCAGCGCCAAGACCGAACCGACCGATAAATGGACGCCAATCAGCGGTGCCAAGAGCAGCAAAATTGCGGCTTGAGCCAGGGAGTTTGTGGTGCCGCCCAGGGCCTTGGCAATCGCAATCGATACCCGTGAAACCGGAGCCACCAGGATCTCCTTGAGAAATCCAAACTCGCGGTCGTAGACGATTGAAATTGCGGAAGTCAGGGCGATGCCCATGGTGCCCATGGCGATAATTCCCGGATACATGAACTTCAGGAAGTCGCCCCCGACGGCCGCCGATTGAATACTGTTTTGCAGTCCCATGCCGAAGATAGCCAGAAACAAGAGCGGTTGGGTAACCGACGTAATCGCCCGGGTCCGGTTGCGCCAGTAGCGGAGCATTTCCCGGTACCAAATGATGACGATGCCGCGAAGTTCATTCATAGATTAAAATCCCCGTCGCATACCCCGGAAGGCCTGGCGTTTGCGTTCAGATGAATCTTGGGTATCGCGTAACGCATGTCCGGTCACATTCAAAAATACATCTTCCAGACTCGGTTCATGAATTTCAATCGAACGAATTGGAGTTGAGGTGGCTTTAATCATATCCGGTAAACGGGTGGCTGCGTCAGCAATTTCGATCCGTAACGTTTGGCCGTGAATTTTACTCGTCAATTGCAATTTCGCCTGCAGTTCAGCCGCCAGACCGGCCGGATCCTGAGTCGTCAAGGTAATCACGTCTCCGCCGACTGCGTCTTTCAGCTTTTCCGGCGTGTCCAGTCGCACTATTTTTCCATGATCAATAATCCCGATCCGATCGCAGTACTCGGCTTCGTTCATGTAGTGCGTGGTTAAGAAAATTGTCATGTGTTTCTCGCGCTTGAGTTTCAGAATATAGGTCCATAAATGATTTCGGGTTTGCGGATCCAGGCCGAGCGTCGGTTCGTCCAGAAACAGAATCTTCGGGTAATGCAGCAACCCGCGGGCGATCTCCAAACGACGTTTCATGCCGCCGGAGAATGTCTCCACCTTGTCTTTCCGCCGGTCCCAAAGCTCGACCAAGTCAAGCACCTCCCGTAAACGCTCCGGGTAGACATCCGACGGAACCCGGTAGAGCCGCGCATGCAGCATTAAATTCTCTTCCGCGGTCAATTTTAAATCGAGGGCCGGCTCCTGAAAGACCAGGCCGATTGATTGGCGCACTTCGTTCCGGTGTTTCACCACATCAAAACCCGCCAACTGGACGTGCCCGCTGGTCGGTTTGAGGAGTGTACATAAAATGCTGATGGTGGTGGTTTTCCCGGCTCCATTCGGACCCAGAAAGCCAAAAATCTCCCCTTCGCTGACCTTGAAGGAAATGCTATCAACGGCCGTAAAGTCGCCGTAACGCTTGGTCAGTTGCGCCACTTCGATAACGTCGCTCATGTTTTGGATTTCTTGAGAACTTCCCGCAAGCCTTCCAGCCGCTGGCTCAAATGGTCGGCAAACCGCTCGAGTTGTTCAGATTTGGTCAGGGCCAGGATATTCCCGCCCATCCCAAAGACCAGCAATTTATCGCCGGTTTTGAGGCCCAAGGCTTTCCGGGCCTCGGCCGGCACTACCACTTGTCCTTTTTCACCCAGGGTGGTCGCGCCGAAGAAGTGTTTTTTATGGGAATGTTTCATCGAGTGTGGATAATCCTACTTGTAAGAATTGTAGGAATTCCAGTATAGCAAGCCGGCCGCGGTTGTCAAGCCTCCCCTCCGGATTAGTTGCCCGCGAACAACCGGCGAATGATTTGTCGCACCTGGGGAAGATGTGGTTGCGAGAAGTGCCCACTCCGTTTGGTGACGACAATCTTGGCTCGGGGCCAAGCCCGATGATAGGCCTGCAACTCGGCAAACGGGACAATTGGGTCATCTTGGCTATGCAGCAGCCAGATTTGGGGTACTTGGTGTGCCACCCGGGACAGCGATCGCGGTAATCTAAAGTCCCCTATCTCCTCGGTTTGATTGTGTGGCGCGGCAACCAAAATTAATCCCCGTATGCTTTTCCGGAAGGTGGTGGTGGCCAAATATTTTGCGAGAAAAATCCCGCCCAGAGAGTGACCAATTAAGACCACGCCGGGATGGATATATGGCAGCATCCGCTCAAACCAGATTTTCCATTCACGATAGACCGCATTATTTTTATTGGGCATGCGCGGTTGCAACACCTCATAGCTGCGTCCCAGATCACTCGCTAAGTTCGTTTTCCAATCTGGATGTGGCAGAAACGTGTCTTTTGAGACTGGCCAGCGTCGCAAGGCGCGAAGATACCGGGCCGGTGACGCGAATGAATCTCCACCGTGGATTACAACAATTTGATGTTTCATAGAGAGATTTGCAATTTCCGATACGGTTAGTCTACAGGAAAATGCCGGAAAAAGCATTTTCATTTGGCGGCCAGCGGAGTTCCCCGCTCCAACCGATTGAATCAAGGATTGATTGACAATTCCGGCACAATTGGCTAGGTTCACAACCTCAATCGAAGGAGCAGCTCTTTCACGGAGGAACTATGACCCGCCAAACGGTTACCCACCGGAAGCGATCGAAAATCAATCAGGCCTTCGCTACGGCCGCGATTGACTCCCTCGGTTCCGCTCCCGGGCCGGTGAGTGACGCGATGTTGCTGGGAGATGATTACCTGGTTTTGCTGACCCGGATCAACCAACTGCTCGGAAATCCGGCCGACCATTTCCACGGCCTGGGCGCCCAATCGACGATTGGCCAAGCCAAGACTTTCTTCATGGCTTTGCACATCCCGCTCCCGCCCGTCTAACTATGTCTGCCCCGGATGCATCAACGCCGGGGCTTTTTTTCTTAGTACCAGTCGGCTTGACGCCCAGGGGAGAATTCTTTATAGTCAGCCTTCGTTCATTCAGCGCCTTGTTCACCCCTGGTACAACATGGAGGTTCGCCAATGATTTGGCAGGCATTGCACAACGTTGGCCGCATCTTGGAGGCCCTGTCACCGCTTTGGATGGTCATGTTTTTCTTCGCGGCTGCCATCGCGATGCTGTATGCCTTACGGCGGTTGGACCGCCTTTTCGGCACCCGCGGGCACCGCAAGTAACCCGCTCCCCTAATCGACCGGACACCCGTCCGGTCGTTTTTTTATCGTTCGTAGGTTACGGCCGCGTCGGAAAAATTCTCCACGCTGGCGCAGGATTTCCCGGGAAAGGCTTCGGCCGTGATATTCCGGGTAGCCGTCATTTGGACCAGGAAGCAGCCTTGGACATCCGGGTATTTATGCAAGCTGATGGGCCCGGTTGGGAGCGTCATCCCATCCCAGTTTTGTCCGTTCACGTACGACCGGTAGTCTACCAGCGTGTATTTGACCAGGCCGGTCTCGAGACTGACCTCAGCCGGATTCGGGCTATCTTCTTTTGCCGCGAACTGCTTGGCGCCGCCCGGCCAGTTGCCGATCGACAGGACCCAGGCTGAGGGGTCCAGGTAATCCGGCGCCAGTGACAAATGTCCCGTCCAGTAATTTCCAGCGGATTCACCCCGAAGACCGTTATACCCGTGGGTACCGGTTTGGAACCAATTGCCGATCAGCCGCCCGTCCACGTCGTAGTCAATTTTTCCGCTTCGGGGTTCGACTTGGCGGGCGTACTTAGCCAAGGCCAAGGCTTTGGCCTCATCCGTATAGTAATTCAGCGGATCAGCCGTGTACTGTTTCCAGGCTTCGGCTGAGTAGTCATCCAAATTCACGAACCCGGTCAGTTTATGCTCGGTGTCCCAGACGGCATAATCGAGCGTTTGCCCGCCGATTTTCCCGATCAGTTGCCCGGCCGTGACCGGCAAATCAATGTTGTTCCCCTGGGCCGCATAGGCCGCTTGAATGTCCGGCGCCAGGCTGGTAACCAGGTCATAGTAATACAACAGTCGACAGCTGATAGCGAAGACTAAGCGGTAATCGGTCACCGTCTGATCGGCGTAGTCCCCAAATCCGTTATGCTGCCGAGTGCTGATTCCAACCAAGCGCGCGTCAGCCACGGCGTAGACGTTATACGTATCCGGGGCCGAATTGAAATCGGTTGGGGAAAAATATTGGTGATCGATTGGCGTGACATGCGCGCCGACAACCAAGCCATACGGAAGAATCATGGCATAATCTTCTTGATTCATCGGCAAACGCGGAATCAGCGGTTTATCACTGCCGACGCAGTGTTGCGCGCTCAATTCTTTCCCGGCCTGATCGGCCGCCAGGATAGCCGGCTGCTTGGTCGTGGCGGTAGCCGGGGTGCCTGATTGGTTTGTCTGACTGTCCCGGTTTGTTCGGGTCGAGCCGTACCAAACACCCAGCCCGACCAGCAGTACCACGCCGACGGCGGTCAACCAAAGAATAGGATTACGCATAGGTTTACTTTTACGTTGTTGGCAGCATGTAATGGAACCGGTGGCGGCAAGGGCGACGAAGCTCCACCAAACTCGACGCGGTGCGCGCCGAGCTGGGGGCCGAGGCGATCCCCGTGGTGCTGGGTGATGGGGACGACGAGGCATCGCTGGGCAGCGCTCGCGGAGCGCACCCACGTGGTGTGCACGACGGTCGGGCCCTACGCCCGCTACGGCGCCGAGCTGGTCGGCGCGTGCGCCCGCGCCGGCACCGACTACTGCGACCTGTGCGGCGAGACCCAGTTCATCCGGCGCATGATCGACGCCCACCACGAGACGCGCGCGCGACAGCGGCGCCCGCATCGTCCACTGCTGCGGCTTCGACTCGATCCCGTCGGACCTCGGCGTCCTGCTCCTGCAGGAGAGATGACGCGCCTCCACGGCCACCCGGCCGAGCGGGTGACCTCGTTCTTCGGCGAGAGCCGCGGCAAGTTCAGCGGCGGCACGGTCGCCAGCATGCTGAACGTCGCCGACGAGATCGCGGCGCGACCGGTCGGTGCTGCGCGTCCTCGGCAACCCCTACGCGCTCGATCCCGATCCGCGAGCGCGGCGGCCCCGACAAGGGCGACGCCAAGGGCATCGGCTACGACGCGGCCTGCACGCGTTCACCGCGCCGTTCGTGATGGCGGCGATCAACACCCGCGTGGTCCGGCGCAGCCACGCCCTGCTCGGCTACCCGTACGGCGCGCGACTTCCGCTACGACGAGGCGGTGCTCACCGGCGCGGGCCCTTCGGCTGGCCAAGGCCGGCGGGCGTCGGCCGGCCCCGGCGGCGCATGGCGGCCTGCGCGATCGGACCGCTGCGGCGCGCGGCTGTCGCGCTTCCTGCCCAGCCCGGGCGGGGCCGCGCCGAGGCGCGCGAGGCGGGCTTCTTCGATATCGCGTTCTTCGCGAGCATCCCGACGACAAGCGCACGAGCCTGCGCGCCCGGGTGACCGGCGACCGCGACCCGGGCTACGGCTCGACCTCGAAGATGCTCGGCGAGAGCGCGGTGTGCCTGGCGAAGCGACCCGCCGGGGCGGGCGGAGGCTTCTGGACGCCGGCCTCGGCCATGGGCGACGCGCTGCTCGCGCGTCGCCAAGAACGCGGGCTGACCTTCACGATCATCGGTTCAGCCACGCTCAAAGGGGGACGTTCCCTCCTCCGTCGCCCAACTCCACTTTTCGAGCCCGCGGCTTCGCCGCCGGGCTGAGTTGGGCAACAAAGCAGGAACGTCCCCCCTGGTTGCCTAGGCGTCCTTGAGCTCGATCAGGATCTCGGATAGGTCTTCTTGCCGACGTTGACGCCCACTCGGTGCCGCCCTTGGGCACCGGCACGGTGTTGCCGCCTCGGCGGGACCACGCCGACGAAGGATCCATGCCGCTGTCCTTCGGCGGGACGCCCGCCACCAGATCGCCCCGAGAGATCGCCAGGTAGTAGTCGTGCTCGTGGTGGTGGAGGTCCGAGGCCTCGCCGGGCGCGAGCATCATCTCCCAGATCTGACCCGTTGTCGTCCTCGAAGAGCACGCTGGGTGCCGACGCCGCCGATCGGGTCGCCGGCGTGCTCTTCGCGGAACTTCTCCAGTCGCTCGCGGATCTCCGGGGTCAGCTCTCCGTACTGGGGCATCGAGAACGGGGCGGGCATGGGTCTCTCCTCTCGCTCGTGCGGGGCGGATTCTATCAGGACTTCCCGGCCGCGGCCTTCTTGCGCTCGTAGAGCGCCCTGCGCAGGTTCGGGCTGGTGACGCCCTCCGGGATCTCCTCCAGGGGTCGGGCGATGTCCTCGGGCATCACGGCCACGCGCTCGGCGTCGGGCCGCAGCGCCTCGAGGTCGAAGCCGTAGAGCGCCGCCGCGTTCTCGCCCAGCATCATGCGCACCTCGCGCTCGGGTCCACCTCGGAGAAGGCCAGGCGCATGTTCTCCCGCGAGTAGGGGTAGCAGCCCTCGTAGTGGGGGTAGTCGTTGCCCCAGAGGATGCGGTCGACGCCCACGATCTCGCGGCCCTCGATGTCCGCGGGCGAGGGAAGCTCGCGCCGTACCAGCAGTTGCGCTTGGCGTAGAAGCTGGGCGGCTCCGCGCAGGGTCTTCGACTTCGAGATACTCGACCTCGCCCATCATGCCCAGTCTTCATGCCCATGTGGATGCCGTCCATGCGGCGCATCAGCCCCGGCGCCCAGGCGCAGCCCGACTCGGTGAGGATGTAGCGGAGCTTCGGGAAGCGCTCGAAGACGCCGCCCAGGATCAGCTGGCAGTAGCCGCGCTGGACGAAGAAGGGCATCTCCAGCACCCAGAGCGCCTCGGCGCCCTGGTCGTCGCCGTAGCTCGGGCGAGCCCTGGCCCGAGTGCTGGTTGATCACCAGGTCGCAGTCCTGGATCGCCGCCCACAGCCGGTCGTAGTCCGGCGGCGTAGAGCGGCTGCGAGGTGCACGTCGTCGAGGGCGAGGGCAGGGGCAGCAGCACGCCGCCGCGCAGACCGTGCTCGGCGATCCAGCTGCACGTCCTCGATGGCGTCGTCCACGTCGTTCAGGTGGATCAGGCCGATGCCCGCGCGGCGCGCGGGCTCCTCGGCGCAGAAGTCGGCCAGCCAGCGGTTGTGGGCGCGCGTGCCCGCGCAGCCAGCGCTCGTACTGCTCGGGCTTCGGCGGCGGCGACACGTGGAAGGCCTTGTCGTAGAAGGGCGGCACCGTGTTGGGGAAGATCACCTCGGCCACCACGCCGTCGCTCTCCAGGTCGGCGCGGCGCTCGGCCGAGTCCCAGTTCTTGGTCTTCTTGCCGCCGACGTGCTTCTTCGACGGGTTGCGGTAGGCGCCGCGCCAGGCGTCGAAGTCGTCGCGGTATTGCGGGTCGAGGTACTCGCGGTAGCTGTCGATGGCGGCGCCGGCGTGGGTGTCGCCGGTGATCGCGACGTAGGGCTCGTTGCTGTAGGCGGCTGCCGCCATGGGAATCCTCCTGCTGGGCGTCGAGTGTAGCTCGCCCCGTGGGGCAATCCCGTGGTACGGTGAACCCCTGAAAGGAGACGGGGATGCAGGAACTGCTCGAGATCCGCAAGCGCGTCTACCAGGAACTCAGCGCCACGAGGATCGTGAGGGAGGTGCTCGACGGCAGGCCCGACCTCGAGGCCTACAAGCGCTACCTCTTCAACGCCTGGAACTACGCCCGCTACAGCCCGGTGGTGATGTCGCTGGGCGCCTCGCGCTGCGTCGCCAGCCACCCGGAGCTGGCCAAGTACCTGCTGCACCACGCCGACGAGGAGACCGGGCACGATGCCTGGGCCATCGCGGACCTGCAGGCCCTGGGTGTGGACGAGGCCACCACGCGCGCCAGCCGCCCGGTGAACGCGTGCGCCTCGCTCATCGGCTACGTGCACTACCTGGCCGGGTTCGGCAATCCCATCGCGCTCTTCGGCTGGATGTACATCCTCGAGGCCGTGGGCAAGGACCTGGGCACGATCGCCGGGAAGGAGCTGGTGGAGGGCCTCGGGAACACCAAGGCGGTGGGCTTCGTGGCGGGCCACGGCGTGGCGGACTCGGCCCACGCCGACGAGTTGGCGGAGCAGATCTCGAAGTACGTCGCCACGAACGAGCAGGGGACCGCCGCGACGTGGGGTCGAGGCGGCCGGCGTCGTCGCCGACCTCTACCTGCGTATGTTCCACGAGATCGGGCAGGAGAGCCTTTCGTGGCACTGAGCGTCGAGCCGGCCCGCAGCGAGGCAGGAGCAGGCGCGGGTCTTCGAGTTCCGCTACCAGGTCTACGTCGACGAGATGAAGCTCGATACGCCCGAGGCGGATCACGAGCGCCGCTGGCTGCGCGATTCGCTCGACGACTGCAGCGTGAACTGGGCGCTCGTTCGTGACGGCCGGGTCATGGGCGCCCTGCGGGTCACGCGTCTCGAGGACGTGCCCGACCCGAGCGATTCCGCTCGTGACGAAGTTCGCGATGGAGAAGGCCCTCGACGCGTTTGGCACGCGCCCAATCTGCACCAGCAGCCGATTCATGATCCATCCCGAGCTGCGCGGGGGCACCGCGATCCTGCGCCTGATGCTCGCCGCGTACCAGGACGGGAGCAGAAGCAGGGGCTGCGGCTCAAGGACTTCGGCGATTGCAGCCCCCACCTGCTCCCCTTCTACGAGCACCTGGGCTACCGGCGTTACACGGCCGCGTTCAATGACACGGCCTACGGCTTCAAGGTGCCGATCCTGATGCTGCTGGGCGACCGGAAGCGCTTCGAGCAGGTGCGCACACCGCTGGCGCGCATCGCCACGGAGTACCCGGACGACGCGGAGGCGCGCGCGTGGTTCGAGCGTACCTACCCGGGCTACCTCAAGGCCGAGACCGCGACCCTGCTGGAGGAAGGCGCCTTCATGGACCTCCTCGCGAACCGGGTCGCACCGGCGATCCCCTGCACAGCCTGGGTCTCCTCCGAGGCCTCGAGCGCGACGAGGCGGACCGCTTCCTGGCCAAGGCAACCCTCGTGAAGGCCAACGAAGGCGACCGCATCCTCCGCCAGGGGGAGCAGGGCGACACGCTGTTCGTCCTTCTCTCGGGAATCGCCGAGGTGATGTGCGACGAGCGCCCCGACGATCTCCTGGGCGTCCTCGGAGCCGGCGATGCGTTCGGAGAGATCTCCTTCCTCACATCGGCGCCGAGGACCGCCAACGTCGTGGCCCGCGCGCCGTGCGAGGCGGTGGTGCTCTCGGGACGCTGGCTCCACCAGTTCCTCGATCGAGAAGGAGGCGGCCGTCGCCGCGAAGGTCCTGCTCAATATGTCCGCATGCTGGCCCAGCGCCTGACCGACGCAAATCGGCGCTACGCCGCCGTTGGCGCCCAGCTCCCCGGGGCCGGGCCCCGGACCGGCCGTTCTCGATCGCGTAGCCGAAGCCGTGGTGCGCCGGCCCTTGCGCACACTCCTGCTCATGGCGCTGCTCCTGGGGGTCGCGGCACCGGCGCTCACGCGGCTCCCGCTCGATTCGTCCGTGGAGCGGCTCATGGCGGAGCACGATCCCGCGCGCGCCGTCCTTTCGGAAGCGGTCGATCTGTTCGGGAGCGACGACGTGCTGGTGATCGCCCAGATCGGCGAAACTCCGCCGTCGAGGCGGGCCGGCTGGCGCGCCTGCGCGCCCTCGGCGAGGCGCTGCGTGAGGTGCCCGGGGTGAATCGGGTGTGGTCGCTCACGTCGGCGGGCCACGTCAGCGGCACCCGCGAGGGCGTCGAGATCCACGACCTGGCGGAGGACCTGCCCCGCGATCCCGCCGCCCTGGCCGCCCTGCGCGCCGACGTCGCGCATCGGGACTACCGCCGCCATCTGCTCAGCGAGGACGGGGGCACCGGCGGCGGTGGTGATCTTCCCGGAGCTGGCCGAAGGCGATCCGTTCTTCCGCGACCGCCTGGTGACGGGTGTGCGCGCGGTGCTCAACGCCTACCCGGGCCCCGAACGCCTGGTCATGACGGGTAATCCGGCGGTCACGGTGGACATCGCCGCAACGATGGAGCGGGACCAGAACCTCTTCGCGGACTCGCCGTCGTCATGCTGGCCCTGGTCATGGCGCTGATCTTTCGCAGCGCCTCCGCCACCCTGCTCCCGCTGCTCGCGTCCGGGATCGCGATGGCGTTGGTCCTGGGACTCATGACCGCCCTGGGCCGCTCCATCTCGGTCCTCTCGACCATCGTGCCTTCGCTGGTCCTGGCGGTGGGCACGACCTATGCGATGCACCTGGTCTACCGCTACGGCGAGGGCTCGGCTCGCCGCGGCGGCGGGCCGCCGAGGCATTCCGCGAGCTGGCGCCGCCCGTCGCCCTCTCGGCGTTGACGACCATGGCGGGGTTCCTCGCTCTCTCGGTCAACCGCATCGCGGCCATCCGCGAGTTCGGCTGGCTCTCGGCGGCCGCCGTGGCCGCCGCGGCGGCGTGCGTGCTGGTGGTCGTGCCCGCCGGACTGGCGGCGCTGCGCACGCGCGTCCCCGCCACCCGCCGGCTCCCGGGAGGCGCCCTGCTCGCGGGCGTGGAGAAGCTCACGCTTCGGCACCCGACGGCCATCCTCACGGCGAGCGCGCTGCTGATGGTGGCCGGAGGGATCGGCGCCGCCCGGCTCACCGTGGACACGTCGTACGTGGACTTCCTGCGCGACGATCACCCGGCCAACCGCGACCGGCGCACGGTCCTGGAGCACCTGGCGGGGCCGATCCCCCTGCTGGTGGTTCTCGACACCGGACGGGACGAGGAGGCGCTGGACCCCGACGTCCTGGATCGGGTGGCCGCCTTTCAACGCTTCCTCGAGGGCGTACCCCACGTGCACGCCAGCTTCTCGCTCGCCGACCTGCTCGCCGAGATGAACCGCGCCTGGCACATGGACGAGGCCGCACCGGACAAATTCCGCCGCGTGCCGTCGAGCGCCGAGGAGGGCGCCCAGTTCCTGCTTCTCTACGAGACTCCGAGTTCGCCGACGACCTGGAGCGCATCGTCGACTTCGACCGCCGGCGGCTGGCGGTCTGGATACGCACGGAGCTCTACACCTCTCGCGAGGCCCACGCGACGGTCGCCGCCGTGCAGGGATACCTCGACCGCCAGCTGCCCGACCTCCAGCCGCGGGTGAGCGGCACCCTCTACCTCCTGTCCGGAGCTCCGACGAGATCGCGGTGGGCCAGGCGCGCAGCCTCGTCCTGGCCCTCGGGGCGATCGGCGCCGTGATGATGGCGATGCTGCGCTCGGTCCGACTGGGCCTCCTGGCCGCCGTCCCGAACCTGCTTCCGGTACTGATGATGTTCGCCGTGATGGGCTGGCTGGACGTGCCCCTCAACGTCGGGACGTGCGTCGTCGCGTGCCTCGTGCTCGGGGTGGCCACCGACGACACCATCCACTTCACCTTGCACTATCGGGAGGCGCTCGACCGCCTGGGAGACGCCGACGCCGCGCTTCACGAGACCCACGAGCGCGTGGCCCGCCCATCCTCTACACGTCGATCGCCCTGTTCGCGGCGTTCGCCGTGCTGGCGGGATCCGAATTCCGCCCCATCGTCGACCTCGGCTGGCTCACCGCCCTGACCATGGTGACCTGCGTCCTGGGGGATCTGGTTCTCCTGCCCGTCCTGCTGCACCGCTTCGCGCGGTCCTGCGCCGCGCCCCGCCTCGGCCCGCTTCGATATGCTGTCCTCCATGTCCCGCCGTGCGCCCCGGGTGGCCGTGATCGGGGCCGGCATGTCCGGCCTGCTGGCCGGCGTGAAGCTCCACGAGGCCGGGATCGGGGATTTCACGATCTTCGAGAAGACCGACGACGTGGCGGCACCTGGCGCGAGAACCGCTACCCCGGGCTCTCCTGCGACGTGCCGTCCCACCTCTACTCCTACTCCTTCGAGCCCAATCCGGACTGGACCCATCGCTACTCCTACGGCCCGGAGATCCACGCCTACTTCCAGCGCTTCGCCGACACCACCGCCTACGACCCCACATCCGCTCGGCGCGGAGGTGGGGAGCCGCCTGGACGGGGCGCGGCTGGCGCCTGCAGACTTCCGACGGCGAAACCGCACGAGGCCGACTTCCTGATCTCCGCCGCTGGGATCCTCCATCACCCCCACTACCCGGACATCGCGGGGCTCGACTCGTTCGCGGGGCCCTGCTTCCACACCGCGCGCTGGCCCGACGGCCTGGACCTGGCGGACACGCGCGTCGGCGTGATCGGCACCGGCTCCACCGCGATCCAGCTGGTCCCCCGGTGCCGCGAGGTGGCGTCCCACCTGGCGGTCTTCCAGCGCACCGCACAGTGGATCTCCCCGTCCCCGAACCATCGCTACTCCCCGGAACAGCGCGCGCCGCCTGCGCCGGCTTCCCGTGGCTCAACCGCCTGGTCTACCTGTGGTCACGCGCGACTGCTTCCGCACGCTGTCGGCGGGCGTCGTCGGAAACCGCTTTCCTGCTGAACGCGATCGACCGCGGCTGCCGCCGGAACCTGCCAGTCGAGTGCGCGATCCCGAGCTGCGCCGACGAGATCACCCCCGGACTGCGAGGCCGGCTGCAAGCGGCTCATCATGTCGGGCGGAGTTCTACCCGAAGGTGCAGCAGCCCGAACGTGGAGATCGTGACCGCCGGCATCAGACGGGTGAGCCCGGCCGGCGTGGAGACGGACGACGGCCGCTTCCGCGAGCTTCGACGTGCTCGTGCTGGCCACGGGCTTCCACGCCCCACCGCTACATGCGCCCCATGAAGATGCGGGCGAGAACGGCATGGCCCTCGAGGACGCCTGGGCGCGAGCGGCCCGCGCGCGCTACCCGCACGGTGGCGCTTCCGGACTTCCCAACTTATTCCTGTGATGGGCCCCCCGCAGCCCGATCGGCAACTACTCGCTCATCGACATCGCGGAACGCCGGGATCGAGCTACATCATGCAGTGAGATCGAGGGCTCGCGCCGGGGAGACTTTCGAGCAGCTCGCCCGTTGGCCGAGGCGACCCGGGCCTTAAACCGCACGACTCGGTCCTCTTCTTCGGGCGGACCATCTTGGCTCTCGGGCTGCCAGAGCTGGTACCTGGACGAGAGCGGTCTCCCAACGTCTGGCCGTTCGCGTATGGGAGTTCCAGCGCCAGATGCGCCGCCCGGACCTGCGCGAGTTCCGGACCGCCTAGCCCCGCTCGACGCCGCGATCGCCCTCAAGCCACGTCGCCGCCGCTCCGATCCCGAGGCGTGCCGGGACACATACCCGGCCTGCAGAGCTGCGCGCCCCGGTGTCCCCCCTCTTTGAGCACCCATCCGGAAAAACGCCTCCGCGCCACCGTGTTCGCCCGGCTCCTGCTTCATCCTCTGCGGGTGTAGCGGCGCTGCCGACCGCCGTGGCGATGGTGGTCCAGGAGCGCGCCCTGGTGCGCGACCTGGAAAAGCGCCGCGGCCAAGCGCCTGGACCGGGCCCGCCACGCGGCCGAGCGCCTCCTGGACGGCCGCCTGGCGGGAACCGCCGCCCGCTGGGGCGATCTCGGGCACGCCCCAGTTCCGCGCCACCCTCAGCTGGGCGACGCCGCCACGCTGCGCTTCTACGCCGACGAGCTCGCACGGCGCGAGCAGGCCGAGGCCGTCGGCTTCGTCGATCGCGTCGGGAGCGATGGTGAGCGGCGGCGGCGCGCCGGAGCTCCTGGACGGGCCGCCGCCCGGTCTGTTCGAGCGCGACGGGCGTCTCTACACCTGACCAGCGATGCGC